>NZ_JBEYHT010000045.1:0-69708 GCF_040635425.1 Streptomyces laurentii
CGGCGTTCCCGGGTTGTCGGTGCGCGCCTATAACCTCGTATACGTGTCGTCTCTCGCGCTGTACCGCCGCTACCGCCCCGAGTCCTTCGCCGAGGGCAGTTCGAACCACACCACCTTGCCGCCCGACAGACGCGTCGCGCCCCACCGGCGGGCCAGCCGGTTCACCAGGAACAGCCCCCGGCCGCCCTCGTCGGTGTCCCGTGCCCGCCGCTGCCGGGGCAGCTGCGGCGAGTCGTCGCCGACCTCGCAGCGCAGCACGTCGGTCCGCAGCAGCCGCAGTGTCACCGGCCGTTCCGCGTACCGCACGGCGTTCGTGACGACCTCGCTGACCAGCAGCTCGACCGAGTCGGTCAGCTCCTCCAGGCCCCAGCGGGTCAGCGCCCGCCGGGCGTGCCGCCGGGCCCGGCCCGGTGCCGAGTCCTCCGGCTCCAGGAACCAGTACGCCACGTCGCTCGGCGCGATCCCGTCGAAGCGGGCCGCGAGCAGCGCGATGTCGTCGTCCCGGTCGCCCGGACCCAGCATGTCGAGCACGTCGTCGCACAGCGCCTCCAGCGGAGGCGCGTGGTCCGGCCCGGTGAGCTGCGCCGTCGCCGCGAGGCGCTCCCGCAGCAGCTCGATGCCGCTCGACACGTCCCGCAGCCGCGACTCGACCAGACCGTCCGTGTACAGCAGCAGCGTGGCCCCGGCCGGCGCGTCCAGCTCCACCGCCTCGAAGTCCACCCCGCCCACGCCGATCGGCGCGCCCGAGGGCACCCGCAGGACCTCCGCCTGGCCGCCCAGGTGCAGCAGTATGGGCGGCGGATGCCCCGCGTTGGCGATGGTGATCCGGTGCGCGACCGGGTCGTACACCGCGTACATGCACGTCGCCATGCGGTTCTCGCCGAGCCGCTGCGCCTGCTCGTCCAGGTGGTGCAGCACCTCCTGCGGCGGCAGGTCGAGCCCGGCGAGGGTCTGCGCCGTGGTCCGCAGCTGGCCCATGATCGCCGCCGACGTCATGGAATGGCCCATGACGTCGCCCACGACCAGCGCCACCCGGCTGCCGGGCAGCGGGATCGCGTCGTACCAGTCGCCGCCGACCCGCGCCGTCTCGGCCGCCGGAAGGTAGCGCGAGGCGAGCCGTACGCCGGTCGGCTGCGGCAGCGAGTCCGGCAGCATGGTGCGCTGGAGCTCGTCCGCGATGTACGCCTCCCGCCCGTACAGCACCGCCTTGTCGATGCCGAGCGCCGTGTGCGTCGCCAGCTGCGCCGCGACGAGCAGGTCGTTCGGCTCGAAACCGGCCCGCTCCGGGCGTCGCAGGAACACGGCGGCACCGATCACCCGGCGCCGCCCGCGCAGCGGCGCGAGGATGGCCCGCTGACCGCCGGGCAGCGGATGGTCCGGGCCGAGGAGTTCGGGCAGCGCGGTTCTGGCCGCGTCCGTGTCGCCGGACACCGGCCGTACCCCGCGCAGCACTTCGGCGAGCGCGCCGCCGGAGCGGACCTCGCACAGCTCCGCCGCGGGCGTCGGGTCCGGGTCGGGGACCAGGACCAGCTCCTCGCCTTCCAGATCCGTTAACCGCAGCCGGTCCGTGCGCCGCAGCCGCAACACGAACGGCTCGGCCGGCCGTTCGTCGCCGACCGGCAGCGGATCTCTCAGATAGACCAGGATCGCGTCGGAGAACGTCGGTACCGTCGCCCGGCACAGCCCGAGCACGATCTCGTCGAGATCGAGGCCGCGTGCGATGCGCCGCGTCGCGGCGCCCACGAACCGCAGCCGGTCGCCCTCGCGGCGCGCGCCGCCGCCGGCGGCACCGGCTCCGTCGGGGCCGGACCGGGAGCCGTCACCGGCGCCGCCGGGCGCGGGCACGGAAGCGGACACGGCGACGCCGGCCGCCGCGGCCGCCGTCGCGCTCGACACCGCACTCTGCGCGACGCCGTGCGCCGCGCCCTGCCCCGGTGCCGTCTCCTGGCGGGGGCGGGTGCGTTCCTGCGGCCGTTCGGCCATCGCCTTGCGGCCTTCGTGGGAGGTGGGATGCTCCGTCACGCCTGGGATTCCGTCCGTCCGGGCCGGTGGTGCGTTGCACGCGCTCTTCTCGCCGATGCCGCTCCATCGGCAGGGCTAAACCCCCGGCACGAGGTCGATGTGGGGAAGGCGGTGAGGGCACCCGCGCACGGCTTCGGCACTGCTCTCCCCCTCGGGTGGCCTTCATGGAGGACCGGTGGCCGGCCGACGGCCGGTCAGTGGTCCGGTACTGCTCGGTTCCTGCGGTGCTGCTCTTCGGTTTCGGTTCGTGACCGGGTCTGTGACGTGCGGTTCAGTCGCCGAAGGCCTGCGGAGGACGATCCTACGGTTGCCCCCCGGGTGCGCATCAAGGGGCACGTGGTGCCGTGTGGACGGCGACCCGGTCCCAGTCGTCGGGCAGGACGGGAACCGGCCAGCCCGGGTCGGGCCGCCACGCCTCCCAGCCCGCCGAGAACGGCGCGCCCCACTCCCGGATCAGCTCGACGGCCGCCCGGCCCGCCCGCCGGACCCGCTCCGCCTGCGCGGTGTCGAGCAGTCCGGTGCGCTGGGCCTCGGCGAACTCGTCCTCGTCCCGCCACAGCCAGCTGTGGTCAGGGAAGACGGAGATGTCGAGGTAGTGGTCCTCGGAGTCGACGCCGCCGGCCCAACGGGTGCGGGGCGTCTCCAGGTTCACGTACCAGCTGCGGAACAGCCAGTCGCCCTCCCAGAACAGCCACACCGACCACGGCTCGTCCGGCCGGGCCAGCTTGAGCACGCCCGTGCCGTGCCAGGGCGCCCGGACCGTGGTACGGGGCGCGGTGTAACGGGTGGCCAGCGGTTCCTCGTGTATCGGGGTGCCGTCGGCCAGCACCGGTTTGACGCATTCGGTGCCGGGCGCCATCCAGACCGCGAGCAGCTCCGGGGTGTCCTGGACCACGGTCACCGGACGGCAGATGTGCACGTCGCCGGTGCCGTTGTCGCGGTAACGCCAGAGGATGTGGTCCCCCGGCGCCCAGCGCGGTGGGCGGCCGGATGAGCCGGATGCTGTCATGGGCAGAGTTTAGGGGGTGCCGGGCCGATCGGAACCCCGTGCCGACCGGCGCGCCACCCTCCGCGCCACCACGCGCGCCACCCCGGTCCGGGGGCGCGGACCGGGGTGGGAGCACGGCCCGCCGGCCCGGTACGCGGGCCCGGACCTCGCACGTCAGAGGCCGGTCAGGGGCGGGTCATCCGGAGCACGTCGAGGGCCTCGTCGAGCTGAGCCAGGGTCAGGTCGCCCCGCTCCACGTACCCGCCCTCCAGGACCACCTCGCGGATCGTCCGGCGCTCGGCGAGCGCCTTCTTGGCGACCTTGGCGGCCTCCTCATAGCCGATGTAACGGTTCAGCGGAGTCACCACGGACGGCGAGGACTCGGCGAATTCGCGGGCCCGTTCGACGTTCGCGGTGATGCCGTCGACCGTGCGGTCCGCGAGCAGCCGGGAGGCGTTCGCGAGCAGCCGTACGGACTCCAGCAGGTTCTTCGCCATCACCGGCAGCATCACGTTGAGCTCGAAGTTCCCGGCCGCGCCGGCCACCGCGACGGTGGTGTCGTTGCCGGTGACCTGGGCCGCGACCATCAGTACCGCCTCCGGGATCACCGGGTTGACCTTGCCCGGCATGATCGACGAGCCGGGCTGGAGGTCCGGCAGGTTGATCTCGCCGAGGCCGGTGCGCGGGCCGCTGGCCATCCAGCGCAGGTCGTTGGCGATCTTCGTGAGCGACACCGCGATGGTCCTGAGCTGGCCCGATGTCTCCACCAGGCCGTCCCGCGCGCCCTGCGCCTCGAAGTGGTCGCGGGCCTCGGTCAGCGGCAGTCCGGTGGTCCGCGCCACCTCGGCGATGACGGCGGCGGAGAAGCCGTGCGGGGTGTTGATGCCGGTGCCGACGGCGGTGCCGCCGAGGGGGAGTTCGGCGAGTCGCGGCAGGGCCGCGCGCAGCCGCTCCGCGCCGTACCTGATCTGGGCCGCGTATCCCCCGAATTCCTGCCCGAGGGTGACGGGTGTGGCGTCCATCAAATGGGTGCGACCCGATTTGACGACCCTCACGAATTCGGCTGATTTCCGTTCCAGCGCCGACGCCAGGTGTTCCAGCGCCGGGACCAGGTCCTGGCTGACCGCGGCGGTGGCGGCGATGTGGATCGAGGACGGGAAGACGTCGTTGGACGACTGCGAGGCGTTGACGTGGTCGTTCGGATGCACGTCACGGCCCAGCCGCTCGGCGGCGAGGGTGGCGAGGACCTCGTTGGTGTTCATGTTGGACGAGGTGCCGGACCCGGTCTGGAAGACGTCCACCGGGAACTGGGCGTCCCAGCGGCCCTCCGCGACCTCGGCCGCCGCCTCCTGGATCGCCTCGGCCACGTCCTTGTCGAGCACCCCCAGCTCCGCGTTCACCTTGGCGGCGGCGCCCTTGATCCGGGCCAGGGCCGCGATGTGGGCCCGCTCCAGGCGCTGGCCGCTCACGGGGAAGTTCTCCACCGCGCGCTGGGTCTGAGCCCGCCATTTGGCGTCGGCCGGCACGCGGACCTCGCCCATGGAGTCGTGCTCGACGCGGTAGCCGCCGGCCGGGGCCTCGTGATTGCTCTCGTTCATCATCCTCAACCTCCTGCAAAAGTTGAGCACTTGTCGTGTTCGACCTATTCCCAAGTCGCTTACCGGCCAGTAAAAACCGTGGGTAACCCCACTTCCAGGAGGCGCAATGCAGCGCACCGGGTACAGACTCCGCTGGCCCATCGCCGTCGCCGCCGCGGCGGCCGCCGCACTCGGCTCGTTCTCCGCCGCCACCCCCGCCGGAGCGGCCGACACGACCACGGTCACGGCGAGGACGGTCACGGCCGCGGCCGGCCAGGCCGTCGTCCCGCTCTCGCCCGAACTGGAGGCGATCCGGGCGGCCGAGGCCACCAAGATCTACGGCAGCCCCGAGGAGCGCCCGCTCACCCAGCGCAAGACCGGCCTGATCTCCCTCGGCGACAGCGAGATCTCCGGCGAGGGCGTCGGCACCTACGAATCGCCGACCAACGGCCCTGACAACTGGTGCCACCGCTCACCCGACGCCGCCATCCACCGCACCGGAATCCCCGCGGACCTCACGTTCAACGTGGCCTGCTCCGGCGCGTACACCGGCAACATCCGCGTCGGCGGCTCGAAGCAGTACGCCGACGAACTCGTCCAGAGCGACAGCCTGGCCGTCAAGGCCCGCAACACCCGCATCAAGATGGTGCTCCTGGTCGCCGGAGCCAACGACGACCTCCAGTTCGGCCCCG
This sequence comes from Streptomyces laurentii, assembly GCF_040635425.1. NCBI lineage: Bacteria > Bacillati > Actinomycetota > Actinomycetes > Kitasatosporales > Streptomycetaceae > Streptomyces > Streptomyces laurentii. The sequence goes on from NZ_JBEYHT010000045.1 coordinate 5,280, forward strand.
TCATGACCGACTGCGTCGAGCGCTACCTGCTCTCCCAGGGCGCCTGCAAGGACAAGTACTCGCCCGGCTGGCAGGCCCGCGTCGACGGGCTCGTACCCAAGGTCGAACAGACCGTGGGCGACCTGCGCGGCGTGATGCGCGACGCCGGATACGCCGACGCCGACTACAAGCTCGTCCTCATGGGCTACCCGAGCCCGATCGGCCCCGACTTCCGCGACAACCCGGACTTCCCCGGCAAGCTGATCTGCGGCGGCATGGGCTACGACGCCGACACCCAGTGGGGCCGCGACGTCGCCGTACCCGCCTTCGAACGCGGCATGCGCAAGGCCGCCGCCGACACCGGCGCCGTCTTCCTCGACAACTCGCGCCTCTTCCACGGCCACGAGGTCTGCACCGAGAACACCTGGGCCCGCGGCCTCTACATCGACCTCTCCAAGCCCGGACTGCCGGACGCCAACTCCGTACGCCAGTCCTTCCACCCCAACGCCCGCGGCCACGCCGCCTTCGCGTCCTGCCTCACCCAGATCTACAACGCCGGCGTGCGCGAGGCCGGCTGCGCGGACGTGAACTCCTCCGGCAGCCCGGTGCTCTTCCCGCTCGCCTGGGACGACGTCTATCAGCCGCTGAAGAACGCCGCCACCGGCAACTGCCTCGACGTCGACGGCTCCAGCTCCGCCAACGACACCGCCGTCCTCGGCTGGGACTGCCACGGCGGCCGCAACCAGAACTGGTGGTACGACACCGCCCGCGCCACCCTGCACACCGGGCTCACCCAGGACCGCTGCCTGGACGTGCGCGGCGGGACGTACGCGGCCGGCACCCCGCTCGTCATCTGGAACTGCCATGGCGGCGCCAACCAGAAGTTCGTCCGCGACGGCGCCACCCTGCGCCCGGCCTCGGCGACCGGCCTGTGCCTGACCCAGGGCGCGGCCAAGGAGCCGGTGCGGTTGCGGAACTGCGACGGCTCGGCGAACCAGCGCTTCGTCTGAGCCGGTGAGCCGCTGAGCCGCCTGATCCGTCTGAACCATCTGATGCGTGTGGTACGCCTCGCCCCTGCCCCTGCCCCTGCCCCTCGCCCCTGCCCGCGCCGTGTCGTCGGCGTGGGTGCGGGGGTACGTGTCGTGGCGGGCCGTCAGGGGAGCGTGACGCTCGTCCGCGCCAGCTCGTACGCGGGAAGCGTCTCCCGGTGCTCCTGGGCGTCGAGGCCGCCCAGGTGGACGATGACCGCGCCCTGCGGGGAGTCGACCGCGAAGGCCCGCCTCGGCATGGTGCCGTCGTCGAGGTCGGGGAGGGCGTACGTGACCTCCACGGCGGGCAGCGCACCACCCTTGACGTCGCGGTAGACGATGTCCGAGGGCTTCTGCTCCGCGCCCACGAATCCTTCGAGGGCCGCGCGCGCCGTCGTGCCCTTGGGGGCGGTCCACACCCGCAGGAAGCCGATGTGCCCGGCGGGCTTGGCGTCCACCTCGCAGCGCATGGTGGCCGGGCCCTTGCGCGCGAGCTCCGCGAACTCGGAGTCCTCGGGCACCTCGACGGCCTTCGGCTCCCAGTCGGTGGCGAGGGTGAAGGACACGGGCAGCTCGCACGCGGTCTTGGGGCCGCCGAGGGAGCCCGCGGCCTTGACGGCGGGCGCGGCCGGGGCGGCGGAGGCGGGCGCCTTGGTGGTGGCGGGCGTCCCGGCGGCGGGTGTGTCCGCGGCGGTGTCCGTCCCGCAGGCGGTCAGCAGACCAGCCGTGAGCAGGGCGAACGCGGCGGGAGCCACGGCCGCCCGGATGGATCTGTCTGGCATATGCCCATCATCCCCGAACGCCCCGGGAGCGCCTTCCGGTTTGTTCGGGGACTCATCGGGGAGCATCGGGGACGCGTCCGGGATGCTCGGCGCCGGCCGGGTCAGGACAGCTTGCCGCCGTAGTCCGGCAGCTTGAAGGTGCGCTCGGCGTGGCCGCCCTCCAGGTCGGTCGTGTTGTTGCCGATGTTCGCGACGATCGTGTAGCCCTTGGCCTCGATCTCCGCGCGCTTGGCCGTCTTGTACGCGCCGACCCCGGTGAACAGGTCGGGCAGCGAGCGCACGTACAGCCCGTCGACCGGGTAGCCGACCTCCTTCAGGTTCCACTCCGTCAGGGACTGGATGATGCCGGGCCGCGCGGTCACGAAGAAGACCGCCGTCCCGCGCGCGTCCGCCTCCCGCACCAGCTCGCGGATCTCCGGGATGGCCGGCGTCGGCAGCTCCCAGAAGGGGTGGAAGTCCGTCTCCAGGGAGGAGTTGTCGATGTCGAGGACGATCGCCTGCTTCTCGCCGGCCTTGGCGTTCTCGGCGCGCTGCTTCAGGTACGGACGCGCCTGCGCGGTCACGGCGGCCACGTCCTGGCGCCAGGACGTGTAGTCGATGTCCGCGAGGGCGGCGGTCGTGGCCACGTGGGTGTCGGGCGCGGAGGTGGTGGCGGCGGACGCGGACTGCGCCGGGACGACGAGCAGGAGGGCGGTGATGCCGAGTGCGGCGGCCGCTTTGGCCTTGACGGCGGTGGAGGGCATGGAGGGCATGGGGGGCTCCCGGGAGTCGACCGGCTCGGTGCGGACACGTGCTTGTCATGCTCGCGCCCTATCCTGGCCACCAGGCGACGGGAGGGCTACCGGTCGGTAGCGACTTTCTGAGCGATCATCGACGACGCCCCCCGGTCCGGTGACGGAACGAGGGGCGTACACGCGCTCCCGACCGCCCCGCCGGGGAGGTCGGGAGCGCGGAACGGGCAGAGCCCCGGCGAGGCGCCGGGGCTCTGGACGGATCAGGGGGTGTCGCAAGCGAGACCCGGACCCCGCACCGGTATGTGAGTGCGGCGATCCTCGGCCACCCGAAGGCAGCCGCCCGGCGTGGATCAGCCGAGGTTGGGGCCCCGGACCGGGATGGTCGTGAACGTCGGCTCCGGGGCCGGGTTCTGGAAGAAGTCGTTGCCCTTGTCGTCCACGACGATGAACGCCGGGAAGTCCTCGACCTCGATCTTCCAGACCGCCTCCATGCCGAGCTCCTCGTACTCGACGACCTCGACCTTCTTGATGCAGTCCTGCGCGAGGCGCGCCGCCGGGCCGCCGATCGAGCCGAGGTAGAAGCCGCCGTGCGCGTCGCACGCGTCGGTGACCTGCTTGCTGCGGTTGCCCTTGGCCAGCATGACCTTCGAGCCGCCCGCCGCCTGGAACTGCTCCACGTACGAGTCCATCCGGCCGGCCGTCGTCGGGCCGAAGGAGCCGGACGCGTAGCCCTCGGGGGTCTTCGCCGGGCCCGCGTAGTAGACCGGGTGGTCCTTCAGGTACTGCGGCATCTCCTCGCCCGCGTCCAGGCGCTCCTTGATCTTGGCGTGCGCGATGTCGCGCGCCACGACCAGCGGGCCGGTCAGCGAGAGGCGGGTCTTCACCGGGTACTTGGTCAGCTCGGCGAGGATGTCGTCCATCGGCTGGTTGAGGTCGATCTTCACGACCTCGCCCGCGTCCAGGTGGGAGTCCTCGGTGTCCGGCAGGAAGCGCGCCGGGTCTGTCTCCAGCCGCTCCAGGAAGACGCCCTCGGCGGTGATCTTCGCGACGGCCTGGCGGTCGGCCGAGCAGGACACGGCGATCGCGACGGGCAGCGAGGCGCCGTGCCGGGGCAGGCGCACCACGCGCACGTCGTGGCAGAAGTACTTGCCGCCGAACTGCGCGCCGATGCCGATCTTCTGCGTCAGCTCGAAGACCTTCTCCTCCAGCTCCTTGTCGCGGAAGCCGTGGCCGGTCTCGGCGGAGCCCTCGGTGGGCAGCTCGTCCAGGTAGTGCGCGGAGGCGTACTTGGCGGTCTTCAGCGCGAACTCGGCGCTGGTGCCGCCGACCACGATCGCCAGGTGGTACGGCGGGCAGGCCGCCGTGCCGAGCGAACGGATCTTCTCCTCCAGGAACTTCATCATGGAGGCCTCGTTGAGGACCGCCTTGGTCTCCTGGTAGAGGAACGACTTGTTGGCCGAGCCGCCGCCCTTGGCCATGAAGAGGAACTTGTACGCGCCGCCGTCGGTCGCGTACAGCTCGATCTGCGCGGGCAGGTTCGAGCCGGTGTTCTTCTCCTCCCACATGGTCACCGGGGCCATCTGCGAGTAGCGCAGGTTGAGCTTGGTGTACGCGTCGTAGATGCCGCGCGAGAGGGCTTCCTCGTCGCCGCCCTGGGTGAGCACGTTCTGGCCGCGCTTGCCCATGACGATCGCGGTGCCGGTGTCCTGGCACATGGGCAGCACGCCGGCGGCGGCGATGTTGGCGTTCTTGAGGAGGTCGAGCGCCACGAACTTGTCGTTCGCCGACGCCTCCGGGTCGTCGATGATCCGCCGCAGCTGGGCCAGGTGGGCCGGGCGCAGGTAGTGCTGGATGTCGTGGATCGCCTCGGCGGCGAGCGTGCGCAGGGCCTCCGGCTCGACCTTGAGGAACGTCCGGCCGTCGGCCTCGAAGGCGGAGACGCCTTCGGAGGTCACCAGGCGGTACGGCGTGGTGTCCTCTCCGACCGGGAGCAGATCGGAGTACGCAAACTCGGGCATGGGGTGGCCATTCCTCACTCGGCGACAGCTGCGCCGCCTCCGTTGGCGGCGCGCCCTCCAGCGTATGCCGCGCCGGCGGCGGGCGAGGGCGCGGCCCCGGTGCGGTGTGCGGCAGCTCACGGGGAGAGCAGGTGGGGGAGTCTCAAGGACAAGGCGTCACGGGATCGTCCGTACCAGGGGCGGCTTCCCTCTGGTCGCGATCTATCGCGTTTCGCTAGGCTGGGTCCGTGGACCTCGAAAAGCAGCCCCAGCAGCCGGCCGCCCCCGCCGAATCCGCGCCCGCGGCCCGGCCCGACTACGCCGATCCGCAGGGGGCGTTGCGGGCCTCGGACGCCGACCGCGACCGGATCGCGGACATCCTCCGGGAGGCCCTGGCGGAGGGGCGGCTCGACGCGGAGGAGCACTCCGAGCGGGTCGAGGCCGTCTACCGGGCCAAGACCGTCGGCGAGCTGGAGCCGATCGTGCGCGATCTGCCCGCCGCCCATCCGCCGCGGCCGGACGCCGCGTCCTCGGCCGCGTACGGCTACGGGACCGGTACGGACCTGGAGGAGGGCGACGGCCCGGCGGAGACCATGGTCGCGATCTTCTCCGCCTCCACCCGCAAGGGCCGCTGGCGGGTCAGCCGCCGCACCAACGCCTTCGCGCTCTTCGGCAACATCGAGATCGACCTGACCGAGGCGCTCTTCGAGCAGCGGCTCACCACCATCAACGCCACCTCGGTCTTCGGCAACGTCGAGGTCCGCGTCCCGGAGAACGTGACCCTGCGCGGCAGCGGCACCGGCGTCTTCGGCAACTTCGAGGTGACCACGCTGGAGGGCGCCGACCCGCAGGCCCCGGTGATCGTGGTCAACGGGTGGTCGGTCTTCGGCAATGTCGAGGCCCGGCCCAAGCGCGGCAAGTGGATCACCGACCTCCAGGCTCAGGTTCAGGACAAGCTGCGGAAACATCTCGGCCACTGACGCCCGCGATCCGCTTCTGACGGTGACCGGATTTCGCCATCGCCTGTCCGTGCTCCGGAACGCCGGCGCACGCAGTGCATAGGCGCGCGCACAGCGGGTAGGCCTCGTTGCATCGTCGCTCGCCCGCTCGCGGAAGCCGTCGTCAGGAGTAGACCGTGCTGCAGATGCCGCATCAGCCCCTCCGGGTCGCCGCCGTGCCGACCCAGCGCGCCCCCGTCCGGGAGGACGAGGCGGGGCCCTGGCACGCGGAGGCGGTCTGCCGCAGGGACGAGGCCGGTCTCTTCTTCGCTCCCTCCAAGGAGCCCACCGCGGCCCGGCTGTCGCGCGAGGAGGCCGCCAAGCGGGTCTGCGCCCGCTGCCCCGTGATGGTCGAGTGCCGCGAGCACGCCCTGCTGCAGCCGGAGCCGTACGGCGTGTGGGGCGGGCTCACCGCCGCCGAGCGCCGGGTCGTGCTCGCCCGGCGGCGCCGCCGCGAGGTCGAGCTGCGCAAGGCCGCGGCGGCCGAGCGCGTCGCACAGGCCGGCTGACGGTCTGGCCATCTGACCGTCTGAGCAGCCACCCGACGGACCGTACGGGCCGAACGCGCCGTACGGTCCGAACGCGCCGAACAGGCCGTACGGGCAGGGCCTTCGAACACGCGAAGGGCGCCCCACCGCACAGGGGGCGCCCTTCCTCGTACCGCCGCGCGCCGTCCCGAGGGGGTCCGGCGGCCGGGCGGGTGGTGCTACTTCGCCCGGTCGAAGTCCAGGTTGCTGTACGCGCGCAGCTTCGACAGGCGGTGCGTGGAGTCGATCTGGCGGATCGTGCCCGACTTCGAGCGCATGACGAGCGACTGGGTGGTCGCCGTCTCGCCGCGGTAGCGCACGCCGCGCAGCAGCTCGCCGTCGGTGATGCCGGTGGCGACGAAGAACACGTTCTCGCCGGAGACCAGGTCGCTCGTGGTGAGCACCCGGTCCAGGTCGTGGCCGGCGTCGAGGGCGCGCTGGCGCTCCGCGTCGTCCTTGGGCCACAGCTTGCCCTGGATCACACCGCCCATGCACTTTATGGCGCAGGCCGAGATGATGCCCTCGGGCGTGCCGCCGATGCCCATCAGCAGGTCGACGCCGGTGCCCTCGCGGGCGGCCATGATCGAGCCGGCCACGTCGCCGTCCGAGATGAACTTGATCCGGGCGCCGGTCTCGCGGATCTCCTTGACGATGCCCTCGTGGCGCGGGCGGTCCAGGATGACCACGGTGACGTCCTCGGCCGTCATGCCCTTGGCCTTGGCGACCCGGCGGATGTTGACCGAGACGGGGGCGTTGATGTCGACGAAGTCGGCGGCCTCGGGGCCGGTGACCAGCTTGTCCATGTAGAAGACCGCGGACGGGTCGAACATGGTGCCGCGGTCGGCGGCGGCGAGGACGGCGATCGCGTTCGGCATGCCCTTGGCGTTGAGCGTGGTGCCGTCGATCGGGTCCACCGCGATGTCGACCTCGGCGCTGGTGCCGTCGCCGACGTGCTCCCCGTTGAAGAGCATCGGGGCTTCGTCCTTCTCGCCCTCGCCGATGACGACGACGCCGTTCATCGAGACGGTGGAGATCAGGGTGCGCATGGCGTTCACCGCCGCGCCGTCCGCGCCGTTCTTGTCACCGCGGCCGACCCAGCGGCCCGCGGCCATGGCGGCGGCCTCGGTGACGCGGACCAGTTCGAGGGCCAGGTTGCGGTCGGGGGCCTCCGGGGAGACCTCCAGCTCGGGCGGAAGGTGGTGGTGCTCGGACATCGAAGCGCACCTTTCTGTACGGCGACGGCGACGGCCGGAAAACAAGAGGGTTCCTGTGACTCTATCGTCAGGTCGACAGAATGAGCAGAGGGGCCCACGTATGAGCACGCGGTCGTGATGCGACCATGGGGGCGTGGCAGGTAAGCGAGGCAGGCAGACGGTACGCGGGATGTTCCAGTCCCTCGGGGTGATCGCGATCGCCGCGGGTGTGATGTATCTCTTCATTCCGCACGATGAGGCAGCGACCCCGGTGAAGGCGAAGGACTACCGGGTGGAGCTGCTGACGGCCCAGCGCGCGGCGCCGTATCCGGTGCTCGCGCCCCAGGGGCTCGGCAAGGACTGGAAGGCGACGGTCGTCTCGTACAAGCGTGAGGACGGCAACGCCTGGCGGCTCGGCTTCCTGGACCCGGACACGCAGTACGTGGCCGTGAACCAGTCCACGAAGGACCCGCGGAAGTACGTCCCCGAGGTCACGCTGAAGGCCACGGACACCGGCAAGACGCAGCGGGTCGGCGGCCAGGAGTGGCAGCGCTGGGAGGGCCCGAAGTACGACGCGCTCGTGCGCACCGAGAACGGCGCGACGACGGTCGTGGCCGGCACGGCGTCGTTCGAGCGGCTGGCCGAGATGGCGGGCTCGCTGGAGGCCCAGGAGACGAGGGCGTAATCCCCGCGAAGGCGTAGTACCCGCGATGCGGCGCGGCCCCGTGCGTACGAGGAAGCGCCTCTGCTCGCACGAGGCGACGCCTCTGTTCGTGCGAGGAAGTCCCCATTTGTACGAGGAAGCCCCCGGCGCGTCCAGCGCACCGGGGGCTTCCTCACGTACGGGCGGCTCAGACGGTGGTGATGACCTCGTCGAGCTCCAGGCGCGGGGAGCGCGGGAACCAGGCGTCCTCGCCCGGCTTGCCGATGTTGATGACCATCAGCGGGGTGTGGTCCTCGTCCAGGAACTCCTTCTGGACACCGGCGAAGTCGAGGCCGGTCATCGGGCCGGCGGCCAGGCCGGCGGCGCGCACGCCGATGATGAAGTACGCGGCCTGGAGGGCGGCGTTCAGCTGCGCGGAGCCCTCACGGACCGGGCGCTCGGCGAAGAACATGTCCTTGGCCTGCGGGAAGTGCGGGAGCAGGGCCGGCAGCTCCTCGTGGAACTCGTTGTCCGCGGAGAGGATCGCGACCAGCGGGGCGGTGCGGGTCTTGGCCTGGTTGCCCTCGGCCATGTGCCGCACCAGGCGCTCGCGGGCCTCGTCGGAGCGGACCAGGGTGATGCGCAGCGGCGACTGGTTGAACGCGGTCGGGCCGAACTTGACCAGGTCGTAGATGGCCTGGACCTGCTCGTCGGTCACCGGCTCGTCGGTGAAGGTGTTGGCGGTCCGGGCCTCGCGGAAGAGGAGGTCCTGGGCGGCGGCGTCAAGGACGAGGGACATGCTGCGTACTCCAAGCAGAGGGGGCCGCCCGGCGGGGATCCGGGCGTTGGGTCGACGGTACGCCCAAGGTAGGTGAAGTTTCAACTACCCCTCCCCAAGTGAAGCGGATAGTGATCCGGTTCACATCGCCGCAGGCTCGCTCGCCCTCTCGCTCACTCGGTGCCGTTCCCGTCGCCTTCCTCCGCCCGCTCGGCGGCCAGCGACGCGTCCAGCCGCGCCCGGGCCCCTTCGAGCCGGCGCCGGCACACCTTCGCCAGCTCCTCGCCGCGCTCCCAGAGCGCCAGCGACTCCTCCAGCGTCGTCCCGCCCGCCTCCAGGCGGCGGACGACCTCGATGAGCTCGTCGCGGGCCTGCTCGTAGCCGAGCGTGTTCTCTTCGGTGTCCGCTTCTGCTGCCATCGATCCGTTCCTTCTGCTGTCTGCTGTCTGCTGTCTGCTGTCCTGTGCCGGGCTTCTGCCGTGCCCGGGTTGTCTGTCTGTGGCGTTACGGCGTGACGGCGCTACGGCGCGGGTCGGGCGGGGTCGTCCGCCCGGCGTACCCGGAACTCGCCCGCCGCCACCCGCGCCCGCAGCTCCTCGCCGTCCGCGACCTCCGCCGGGTCCCGTACCACCGCGCCGTCCGCCCGCTGGAGCACCGCGTACCCCCGCTCCAGCGTCGCCGCCGGCGACAGCGCCCGGACCCGCGCCCGGGTGTGGGACAGCTCCGAGTCGGCCCGGTCGAGCAGATGCCCGAGGGTCCGCCGGCTGCGGGCGAGCAGTGCGTCGACCTCGTCCGCGCGCACCTCGACCATCCGCTGCGGATGCTCCATCACCGGCCGGGCCAGCGCGTGCGCCAGGCCCCGCTCCTCGCGCTCCACCAGACCCCGTACGGTCCGCAGCGCCCGGTCCCGCAGCAGCCGCACCCGCTCCAGCTCCTCGCCCACGTCCGGCACCACCTTCTTGGCGGCGTCCGTCGGCGTCGACGCCCGCAGGTCCGCGACCAGGTCGAGCAGCGGGGAGTCCGGCTCGTGGCCGATCGCGGAGACCACCGGCGTACGGCAGTCGGCGACCGTCCGCACCAGCTGCTCGTCCGAGAACGGCAGCAGGTCCTCGACGCTGCCGCCGCCCCGGGCCACGATGATCACGTCCACGTCGCCGTGCGCGTCCAGCTCCTTCACGGCCTGGACCACCTGCGGTACGGCGCGGACGCCCTGCACCGCCACGTTGCGCACCTCGAAGCGGACGGCGGGCCAGCGGCGCCGCGCGTTCTCCAGGACGTCGCGCTCGGCCGCCGACGCCCGCCCGCAGACCAGGCCGATCAGGCGCGGCAGGAACGGCAGCGGCTTCTTGCGGTTCTGGGCGAACAGGCCCTCGGCGGCGAGCGCGCGCTTGAGCTGTTCGAGCCGGGCCAGCAGCTCGCCGACGCCGACCGGGCGGATCTCCGCCGCGCGCAGCGACAGCTGCCCCCGGGGCGCGTACCACTCCGGCTTGGCGTGCACGACGACCCGCGCGCCCTCCGAGACGACGTCGGCGACGGCGTCGAAGACCTGGCGGTAGCAGGTGACGTTGATGGAGATGTCGTGCGAGGGGTCGCGCAGCGTCAGGAACACCACCCCGGCGCCCGGGCGCCGCGACAACTGCGTGATCTGCCCCTCGACCCAGACCGCCCCGAGCCGGTCGATCCACCCGCCGATGAGCCGGGAGACCTCCCCGACGGGCAGCGGCGTGTCGGCGGACGTGTTCAGAGCCATGCGCCGAGCGTAACGGCCGTCTCGGACAGCGGGGCGGGGTCGGCGGGATCGCCCTCCACGGGTAGGGGCGGCTCGGCCTCCGCGAGCCGGGGGCGGGGAGCTCGGAGCCCGGAGCCTCGGCGTCCGGGAGCCGGTGTCCGGTGTCCGGTGTCCGGCGTACGGGGTCCGCGAGCCGGGGTCCGCGAGCCGGGGTCCGGTGGGCCTCCGGACCCTCACACCTCCCGCCGCGCCCCCTGCACCGCCAGGATCACCAGCCCCACGCCCAGCCACACCACGCCCACCACCTGCGCCGACGGCGACGCCTCCACGATCACCGCGATCAGGATCGCCGCGCCTACCACCGGCGCCACCACGTGCGGCAGCCAGCGCGGCGGCCCCTCCATCCGGCGCACCGCGAACCACCCCACCACGCTCGCGTGCAGCAGGACGAAGGCGGTGAGCGCCCCGACGTTGACCACCGACACCAGCTCGTCGAGCCCGTTGTCCCGGCGCGCCGCCCACACCGCGGCGACCAGCGTGATCGTCGCCGCCACCAGCAGCGCGACCCGTGGCACGCCCCCGTCCGTACGGGCCAGCGCCCGCGGCAGCCGCCGGCCGCGGCCCATCGCGAACAGCAGCCGCGCGCCCGCCGCCTGCCCGGCGAGCGCCGCGAAGGCCGCGCCGATCGCCTTGGACACCGCGACCAGATCGTGCAGCCAGCCGCCCACCGACACGTCGACCGCGTCGTAGAACGCCGCGCCCTGGAGCGCCGGGTTCGCGGCCAGTTCCGCCGAGGTCACCGGTTCGAGCAGCGCCACCAGCCAGGTCTGCGCCACGAACAGCACACCGGCCAGCGCCAGGCAGAACAGCACCGCCCGCGCCACCTTCGCCGAGCCGCCGGTCACCTCCTCGGCGAAGGTCGCGATCGCGTCGAAGCCGAGGTACGACAGGACCGCCACCGACACCGCGCCCAGGACCGCGACCGCCGAGAACCCGTGGTCCCCGACGAGCGGCGACCACCACTCGCGGCGCGCCCCGTCCCGGGCGAGCACGACGACCGCGGACACCATGAAGACCAGCAGCACCACGATCTCCATCGCGAGGACCGCGAAGCCGACCCGGGCCGCCGCCCGTACGCCCCACAGATTGAGCAGCGTGGTGACGACGACCGCGATCCCGGTCCAGATCCACCGGTCCACCTGCGGCACCAGCGCCTCCATCGCGATGCCCGCGAAGAGATACGCGACGGCCGGGATGAGCAGATAGTCGAGCATCGCCATCCAGCCCGCGACGAAACCGGTGCCCTCGCCCAGCGCCCTCCGCGCATACGCGAAGACCGACCCGGCCTGCGGCACGACCCGCACCATCTGCGCGTAACTGAACGCCGTGAACGCCATCGCGACCGTCGCCACCAGGTAGACCAGCGCCACCGCGCCGCGCGACTTCGCGTCCAGCGTGCCGAAGACGCCGACCGGGGCCATGGGCGCGATGAAGAGGAGCCCGTAGACGACCAGATCGCGGAATCCGAGCGCGCGCCGCAGCTGCTCGTGCTCGGCCGCCGGGGTGTTCGGAGCGTCCGGGGTGTCCGGGGCCAGGGGGTCCGCCATGGGGTCAGTCTCGGCCACGCCGCCGGGCAATCGGCTGACCAAAACGCCGACCGGCGCGGCCTTACGATGGGACGCATGACTGCTACGCCCGCGTCGACGCCCGCGTCCGCCAGCCCGAAGCGTGTCCTGCTCGCCGCCCCCCGCGGCTACTGCGCGGGTGTGGACCGTGCCGTGATCGCCGTGGAGAAGGCCCTGGAGCAGTACGGCGCCCCGATCTACGTCCGGCACGAGATCGTCCACAACAAGTACGTCGTACAGACCCTGGAGCGGAAGGGCGCGATCTTCGTCGACCAGGCGACCGAGGTCCCGCCGGGCAACATCGTGATGTTCTCCGCGCACGGTGTCGCCCCGACCGTCCACGAGGAGGCCCGCCTCGGCCGCCTCGCCACCATCGACGCCACCTGCCCGCTGGTCACCAAGGTCCACAAGGAGGCCGTGCGGTTCGCGAAGGACGACTTCGACATCCTCCTCATCGGCCACGAGGGCCACGAGGAAGTCGTCGGCACCTCCGGCGAGGCCCCCGACCACATCCAGCTCGTCGACGGCCCCGCGGATGTCGCGAAGGTCGAGGTCCGCGACCCGTCCCGGGTCGTCTGGCTCTCCCAGACCACGCTCTCCGTCGACGAGACCATGGAGACGGTCGACGCGCTCAAGGAGCGCTTCCCCGGGCTGATCTCCCCGCCGTCCGACGACATCTGCTACGCGACGCAGAACCGCCAGACCGCCATCAAGGAGCTGGCCGGCGACTCCGATCTGGTGATCGTCGTCGGCTCGAAGAACTCCTCGAACTCGCAGCGCATGGTCGACGTCGCCCTGCAGGCCGGCGCCCCCGCCGCCTATCTTGTCGACTTCGCGAGCGAGATCGACGAGAGCTGGCTGGAGGGCGTCACCACGGTCGGCCTGTCCTCGGGCGCGTCGGTGCCGGACGTGCTGGTCCAGGAGGTCCTGGAGTGGCTGTCGCGGCGCGACTACCTGGACGTGGAGCTGGTCAAGACGGCCGACGAGTCGCTGACCTTCTCGCTGCCGAAGGAACTGCGCGACAAGGACCTGCGGGCCGTCGCGGAGACGCTCGGCAAGGAGTGACGGACCGGGGCGCGGGCGCCGGTGCCGAAGCCGGTGCCGGCGCCTCGCCCGCCCGGGAGTTTCGGGGCGTGACGGAGCGCTCCTGCCCGTAACGTGGAGTCCATGAACGTCTTCGGAGTGGACATCGGCGGCTCGGGCATCAAGGGCGCCCCCGTGGACCTGACCCGCGGCGACCTGGCCCAGGCCCGCCACAAGGTACTCACCCCGCAGCCCGCGACGCCCGACGACGTCGCGGGCCGCGTCGTCGAGGTGGTCAGCCACTTCGGCTGGTCCGGGCCGATCGGCGTCACCTTCCCCGGCGTCGTGACCGGTTCCACGATCCGTACCGCCGCCAACGTCGACAAGCGCTGGATCGGCGTCGACGCCGGCAAGCTCCTCGGCGACCGGCTCGGCGGCCTGCCCGTCACCGTCCTCAACGACGCCGACGCCGCCGGCATCGCCGAGATGTCCTTCGGCGCCGGCCGGGGCCGCGAGGGCACCGTCATCCTGCTCACCCTCGGCACCGGCATCGGCTCCGCCCTCTTCCGCGGCGGCGTCCTCGTCCCCAACACCGAGCTGGGGCACCTGGAGCTCAAGGGCCACGACGCCGAGAAGCGCGCCTCGTCGAAGGCGCGCGAGGACGAGGACCTGAGCTGGGAACACTGGGCGACCCGGCGGCTCCAGAAGTACCTGGAGCACGTGGAGATGCTGTTCTCGCCGGAGTTGTTCATCATCGGCGGCGGTGTCAGCCGGAAGGCCGACAAGTTCCTGCCGCTGATCGAGGGCATCACGGCGGAGATCGTGCCGGCGCAGCTCCAGAACAACGCGGGGATCGTCGGCGCGGCGATGTCGGCGCGGGTCGGTTAGTCGCCTTTTCGCCGAGGGCGAGGGCAGTCCGGGGGCTAGCTCCGCTCGGGGGCGGGGCGGCGCACCGGCCGTACGGGAGGCTGCCCGCCCGGGCCGGCGGGGCCGCGCTGGCGGCGGTTCATGGCCCGTACCTTCCGTACGCTCGCGACGAGACCGGCGACGAGGGTGCCGCCGTACAGCCACCCGGCGTGCACGGCCAGCGCCGTCACCAGCGCCATGGCCTGGCCGCCGATCCCGCCCGTACCGCCCGAGACGGGCACGACGCCGACGGCGAACGCGATCGGCACCCCGATGGGGGCGGTGACCAGGTCGGCGGTCCGTACCCAGGCCGCGGTCAGGGCGCTGACCGGCAGGAACAGCAGGCCGTAGACGGCGGGGGAGCCGCCGAACAGCAGCCAGTCGAGGAACCCGATCACCAGCATCACGGCCGAGGCGAAGAGCCCGGCGCCGAGCCCGGTGAGCCGGGGGTTGGGCAGCCGGCGCAGCGCCGCGACCACCGGCGGCGCGGGCCGCTGGACCCGGGGGCGGCCGGGGCGCGGTTTCGCGGCGACCCGGTAGACCGCCGCGCCCTCGACGAGCGCGCCGGGCGGGGCCGGGGGGCTCTGCGGCCGGCCCGCGGCGGGGCGGCGGGCCTGCGGTTCGCGTGTTCTGTGCTGCTGCTCCACCCCACCAACGTAGGTCGGAACGGGCCGGGAACCAGGTTCGGGACACGCCCTTTGGGTGACCTTGGCGCGAAGAGCACCGTCCGGGCCCGGTTCCGTGCCCCCGTAAACTGGGGACATTCGCATCCACTGCTTCTAGGGAAGTCGCCACCGTGTCGCTCACGATCGGAATCGTCGGCCTGCCGAATGTCGGCAAGTCGACCCTGTTCAACGCCCTGACCAAGAACGACGTGCTGGCGGCCAACTACCCGTTCGCCACGATCGAGCCCAACGTCGGCGTCGTCGGCGTCCCCGACCCGCGTCTCGCCCAGCTCGCCGGGATCTTCGGCTCGCAGCGCCTCCTCCCGGCGACCGTCGACTTCGTCGACATCGCGGGCATCGTGCGCGGCGCGAGCGAGGGCGAGGGCCTGGGCAACAAGTTCCTCGCGAACATCCGCGAGTCCGACGCGATCTGCCAGGTCATCCGCGCCTTCAAGGACGAGAACGTCGTCCACGTCGACGGCAAGGTCTCGCCGAAGGACGACATCGAGACGATCAACACCGAGCTGATCCTCGCCGACCTCCAGACCATCGAGAAGGTCCTCCCGCGCCTCCAGAAGGAGTCCCGGATCAAGAAGGACGTCGGCCCGAAGGTCGCGGCCGTCGAGGCGGCCAAGGAGATCCTCGAGCGCGGCGACACCCTCTTCTCGCAGGGCGTCCTCCAGGGCTCGGAGAAGGCCGAGCTGCTGCACGACCTGCACCTGCTCACCACCAAGCCCTTCCTCTACGTCTTCAACGTCGACGAGGACGAGCTGACGGACGACGCCTTCAAGGACGAGCAGCGCGCCCTGGTCGCCCCCGCCGAGGCGATCTTCCTCAACGCCAAGCTGGAGGCCGACCTGGCCGAGCTGGACGAGGAGGACGCCATGGAGCTCCTCCAGTCCGTGGGCGCCGAGGAGCCGGGCCTGGCCACCCTCGCCCGCGTCGGCTTCGACACCCTGGGCCTGCAGACCTACCTGACGGCCGGCCCGAAGGAATCCCGCGCCTGGACCATCAAGAAGGGCGCCACCGCCCCCGAGGCCGCCGGTGTCATCCACACCGACTTCCAGAAGGGCTTCATCAAGGCCGAGGTCATCTCCTTCGCCGACCTCCTCGCCGCCGGCTCGGTCGCCGACGCCCGCTCCCAGGGCAAGGCCCGCATGGAGGGCAAGGAGTACGTGATGCAGGACGGCGACGTGGTGGAGTTCCGCTTCAACGTGTGACCAACCTGTTGCTGCACGCTAGGTGATCCGTCAAGTGTGCAGGTCGGAAGGGGTCGACTCCTCCCGGAGCCGGCCCCTTCGTCGTTACCGTGCTGGATGGGTGCTGGATATTCTGACGTCGGATCAGCTGAGTTCACGTGTCGTAAACGGTGGAGCGATGCCCGACGTGTACCACCCAGACCACGAGCTCCCCGTTGTCGATCGTGCAGACGACTCGGTAGTCGCCGACTCGCAGTCGACGGCGTTCCGGCTGCGACACGAGCGCGGTCGTGTTGAAGCCGAGGGGGTCGCTCTCCAGCTCGGTCAGCTTGGCGAGGATGCGTAGTGCCATGTCGCGAGGGAACTTCCGGAGCTCGGCCTGCGTCTCGGGGCGGAAGACGGTTCGGTACTCACTCACCGCGCGCCAGCGTCTCCCTCATGATGTCCTCGATCGGGATGCCAGGTGCCGGATTGGCCATGCGCTCGTCGATGATCCGGTTGATCTCGCGCTCTTCCCACTCCTGGTACTTGCGCAGAACCTCGATGGAGACGACCGCGGCCACTTCCTTGCCCCGGCGTGTGATCACTGTGGGGACGTCGTCCCGATCGGCTCGCTCAACCACCTCGGCCAGGTGTGCGCGCACATCGCGAATGGACTCTATGGGCAGTGGCTGCGTCATGCGCTCAAGCGTACCGAGTGTGCCATGTGTACACCACTGCCGAAATGGGGGCGGTCATGTGGTGCTGGATGTGCTGGATAAGTGCGCACCGTGCTGGACGGGTGCTGGATAGCCGCGTTCGGAGCCGCGTTTTCGCAGGTCACAGCTCTGCGCTGAACGTTCCGCTTCAACGTCTGATCCCTCGGGGATCGCGCCACGTCGCCGACGTGGCACACCGGTGACGCCGAAGGGGCCGGGCTCTCGGGCGGTTTCTAGGGGTCGTTGCAACACGTGGTCGGTTGTTTAGGCCGCGATGAGTTTATGCAGGCGCTCGGCTGGGGTTTCCCAGCCGAGCGTTTTGCGTGGGCGGCGGTTGAGCTGGTCGGCGACGGCGGCCAGGTGTTCGGGGTCGTGGACGGACAGGTCGGTGCCCTTGGGGAAGTACTGCCGCAGCAGACCGTTGGTGTTCTCGTTCGAGCCGCGCTGCCAGGGACTGGCCGGGTCGCAGAAGTAGACCGGGATGTCGGTGGCGAGGGTGAACTCGCCGTGCCGGGCCATCTCCGATCCCTGGTCCCAGGTCAAAGACCGCTTCAGATGGCCGGGCAGCGTCCGGGCGGTCGCCGTCAGAGCGGCGAGGACGGCTTCGGCGCCGTGATCGCCGGGCAGGTGCAGCAGCATGACGTAGCGGGTCGCGCGCTCGACCAGGGTGCCGATCGCGGACTTGCCGTCCTTGCCGATGATCAGATCGCCCTCCCAGTGACCGGGCACGGCCCGGTCCTCGATCTCGGCGGGGCGTTCGCTGATCATGACCATCGGTGTGGTGAAGCGGGGCTGGCGGCAGTTGGCCTGCCGCTGGGGCCTGCGACGGGCCCGCCCGGAGCGCAGGGCGGCGGCGAGCTCGCGCCGCAGCTGGCCTCTGCCCTGGACGTAGAGCGCCTGGTAGACGGTCTCGTGGACCACGTGCATCTCCGGACGGTCGGGAAACTGGACCCGCAGAGCGTGACAGATCTGCTCGGGGCTCCACTTCTCGTCCAGCATCGCCTGGACGGCCTCGCGCAGCTCCGGGTTCTTAAGGATCTTGCGGGGCTTGGGGCGGGGCCGGCGGGCGTCCGCCCGGACCTGGGCCGCGTGCGGGCGGTAGGCACCGCTCGCCTGGTGGCGGTTGCGGCGGATCTCACGGCTGACCGTGGACGGACTGCGGCCCAGCTCGGCCGCGATCGCCCTCACCGTCGCCTTCTCCCGCAAGCGGTCCGCGATATGGATCCGATCGTCCTCGGACAGATACCGGGACGGACCCGAAGGCACTGCCACCATGCTGATCGGTGGCAGTGCCTTCCGGTTTCCCTGCGCGTGACGTCCGTTGCGCCACTTCCGGCCGGTCCGCCGGTCGATTCCGACGATCCGGCACGCTTCCCGGTTGCTCACGCCCTGCCGCATGAGTCGGGAGTATGCCTCCCGCTCACGCGACAACTTCTTACGCCCCTGCGGCTGCCGATTCTCACGGATCTCGAAGTCCATGCCACCCCTTGAACTGGGGTGTTGCAACGACCGCTAGAACTCAAGCGGGAGCCCGGCCCCTTCGGCGTTTCCGCGTCGGGTGGTCCGACCTGGCGACGGGGTGTTTCAGGTGCGTGGACGGTGGAGCGATGTCCGAGGTGCACCACCCGCACCACCGGTTCGCCGTCGTCGATCGTGTAGATCACGCGGTAGTCGCCCACCTGTAGGCGGCGGTCGTCGCGCCGGGCCGGGGGACGAGGGTGGTACTCACTCAGCGCGTGCCGGCGTCTCCCTCATGATGTCCTCGACCGGGATGCCGGGTACATCGTCGCCGTGTCGGATCGTTGCTGGATGGGGGCTCCGTAACCGCGTTCTCGGAGGTGTCGCAGGCGGGTGGGAGGATGCGGGGACTGTGAGAGAGGGGCGGCGCGTGGGGCGTGGGGAGCGGGGGGTTGTCGCCGCCGGGGCGCGGCTGTACGAGGCCGCGCAGGGTGCGGTCGGGGATCACGGGCGGGCCGTCGAGGCGGTACGGGCCGCGCTGAAGCCGATCCACGACGCGGCGGTCGCGCGGGAGCTCGACGCCATTCCCGTCGCCCGGCTGCAGGACGTCACCGAGGGGCGGCTGCGGCTGGGGTACGTCGAGAAGAACGGGTTCGGCACGGTCGGCCGGGTGCTGGACGCAGGGCCCTACCGGCTGCGGCAGATCCCCGGCGTCGGGCAGCGCACCGCCGACCAGATGCTCGCCGCCGCGCGCCGGCTGGCCGAGGCCGTGCACGACGTGGTGGCCGTGCACATCGACGTGGACCGGCCGACGCCGGACACCACCGCGCTCGTCACGGCCCTGCACGTGCTGGTGGAGGCCGGCCCGGACGCCCGGCGCGCGGTGGACCGGGCCACGGCCCTGGCCGAACGGCTCGGCCCGCTGCTCGCCGACGCGAAGCCCGCCGCCGGGCGCCTCGGGATGCTGCTGGCCGGGCGGGAGAAGCGGGACCGCGCCCTGGCGGCGGTCGACGGGCTCCGTGCGCTGACGGACGAGGCGGTGGACGCGGGCCTGCCCGGGCTGTTCGCCCAGGCCTCGGTGGATCTGCTGCGCGGGCCCTCGGCCGATGACGGGGGCGTCGCGGCCTGGGTGGACTTCGAGCTGCGCTCCGCCGAGTACTACAGCCTGCTCGCCGAGATCTCCGGGCGGCTGCCGGACGCCGCGGCCGCCGAGGGCTTCCTGCCGGAAGGGATCGCCGAGCGGGTACGGGACCAACGGCTCGACGACACGCACCGGCGGGTTTCGCTGCGCGGCTACCAGGCGTTCGGCGCGCGGTTCGCGCTCGCCCAGCGCAAGGTGATACTCGGCGACGAGATGGGGCTCGGGAAGACCATCCAGGCGATCGCCGTCCTCGCGCACCTCGCCGCCCAAGGACGGAGCCACTTCCTCGTCGTCTGCCCGGCGAGCGTCCTCGTCAACTGGACCCGGGAGATCGAGGCCCGCAGCGCCCTGCGCGTCCTGGTGCTCCACGGCCCCGACCGCCACGACGCGTTCGCCGACTGGAAGGGCCGGGGCGGGGTCGGGGTGACCACGTACGAGGCGCTGCGCGGGTTTCCGGCGCCGGCCGGCGGGGAGGTCGGGCTCATCGTCGTCGACGAGGCGCACGCGGTGAAGAACCCGCAGGCCAAGCGGTCCCAGGCGGTCGCGCTGTGGGCGGAGCGCTGCGAGCGCGCCCTGTTCATGACCGGCACCCCGATGGAGAACCGGGTCGCGGAGTTCCGCAACCTGGTCCGGATGCTCGACACCGGCGTCGCGGACACCCTCGGCGGGCCCGGCGGGCAGGGCACGCCGGTGGGGTCGGTCGCCTTCCGCAAGGCCGTCGCGCCCGTCTATCTCCGGCGCAACCAGGACGACGTGCTCACCGAACTCCCCAGCCTCCAGCGCACCGACGAGTGGGAGGAGCCGAGCGCGTCGGACGAGGAGGCCTACCGCGAGGCCGTGAGCGCCGGCAACTTCATGGCGATGCGCAGGGCCGGCTATCTGCGCCCCGAAAAGTCGGCCAAGCTGGAGCGGCTGCGCGAGATCGTCCGCGAGGCCGGCGAGAACGGGCAGAAGACGGTGGTCTTCTCGTACTTCCGTGACGTGCTGAGCATGGTGCGGGACGAACTCGCCGCGGACCCCGCCCTCGGAGACCGCGTCCCCGTGTTCGGCCCGCTCGACGGCGGTGTCCCGGCCGCGCGTCGGCAGGGAATCGTGGACGACTTCGCCGCCGTGCCCGGTCCTGCGGTGCTCCTGGCGCAGATCCAGGCGGCCGGCGTCGGACTCAACATGCAGGCCGCCTCCGTCGTCATCCTCTGCGAACCGCAGATCAAGCCGACCATCGAGCACCAGGCGGTGGCCCGGGCCCACCGGATGGGCCAGGTCAGGCCCGTACGCGTGCACCGGCTGCTCACCACCGGGGGCGTGGACGAGCGCCTGGTCGCGATGCTGGAGAAGAAGGACCGTCTCTTCGACGCGTACGCCCGCCGCAGCGCCGTCGCCGAGGCCGATCCCGACGCGGTCGACGTGTCGGACACCGAACTGGCCCGCCTGATCGTCGAGGAGGAGCAGGCGCGGCTGGGCGTCGCGGAGGCCACGGGCCAGGGCGCCGGCTGACCACCCGGGACTCGGGGCGACCGCCGGCCGACCGCTTGGGCCTCGGGTCGGCCGCTCCGCCGACATGTGCGGAAAGCCGCAGGTAGGCGGGCGGTAAGAGGGCGTTAGCGGTACGCAAGCCGGACGGCAAGGGTGGGCGCGACAGTAGTGACGGCACCGAGTGCGGGGCCGTCCGAACTGAACCGGGGGAAGAAGGACCATGCGTACCCACCGTAGGAACTCCAAGAACACCGTCCTCGCCGTTGCCGCCGTCGCCGCGCTGTCGCTGGGACTCACCGCCTGCGGCGGCACGGACGACAAGGGCCGGGACGAGGGTGCCGCGGCCGTCTCCTCTTCCTCCGCCTCCGCGCCCGCCGACGCCCCGGCCGCCCCCGCCGGGCAGGCGTCCGGCACCACGGGCACGACCGGTGCCACCACCGCCGGCACCACCACGACCTCCGGCGGCGCGGCCACCGGCGGCAAGGGCGCGGCCCAGGCCGCCGCCAAGCCCGCGGGCGCGACCGCCGGCAAGACCCCGAGCTGCACCTTCAAGGACGTGAAGGTCACGATGCGGAAGGCCGACGAGGTCCCGACCGAGCACATCGAGCTCACCGCGACCAACACCTCCGGCCGCACCTGCCGCCTCGACGGCTACCCGCTGCTCGCCTTCGGCCAGATCCAGACCGCGAAGGACATCCCGCCGGTCGCGAAGAGCAAGCCGGGCGCGCCGGTCGTCCTGCGGTCCGGCACGGCGGCGTACGCCAACGTGCGGGTCGCCAACGGCGGTGCCCACGAGGACAACAAGGTCGTCACCTCCTTCAGCGTCAACTTCTTCACCGGCAGCGAGCCCACCGAGGGCAGCGTCGACGTCAAGGCCCCGGCCGGCGGTCTCGCCGTGGACGAGGCCGTCGCGAAGACCGGCTACTGGACGTACGAGCTCCGCAACGGCGCCGACGAGTTCTGAGCCGACGAGTTCTGAGCCGACGAGTTCTGAGCCGACGAGTCCTGAGCCGGCACGTCGTGGGCGACGGGTCCGAGCCCCGCGGGCCGGAACCCGAACGGCCTCCCGTACGTCCCCCACGTCATGAAGGACGGAATCGGTTGTCTCGCCCTCCTGGGCGGCTTCCTGACCGGACTCCTGGCCTGGGGGAGCGGCGCTGGTCCCGCCCTGGCCGGGGGGTTCGAGGGGGAAGGGCGGGACCTCAGCGTGTTCTGGGTGCAGTTGCCGGTGCTGCTGTTCGGTACGCCCGCGCTCGCGCTCGTCGTCTGGGCGCTGCTGCGCGGCCGCCGGCCCGCGCTGCTGGCCCTGGGCCTGGCCGTGACCCTGATCGCGGCCGGCCGGCTGGGCTCGGAGTGGATGGCGACGGCGGGGCCGGCCGTGGTGTACGAACAAGGGGCTTGACGATCTTCGACGCAACGGAGCGAGCCCATGTCGTACCCCGAAGTCCGCTATCAGGGTGAGAGCGGCGAGATCAACGCCTCCTTCCGCCCGGCCGGCACCCCGCCCGAGTTCGTCTCGCCGCGCGGCCAGCGGACGCACTATCTCGCCACCACCGCCTCCACCGACGGGGAGTTCGGGCTCTACAAGGTCGACATGCCGCCGAAGGCGGGCGGGCCGGCCACCCACTTCCACCGCACGATCTCCGAGAGCTTCTTCATCCTCGACGGCACCGTCCGGCTCTACGACGGCGACCGCTGGGTCGACGCGAAGAAGGGCGACTTCCTGTACGTGCCGGTCGGCGGCCTGCACGGCTTCCGCAACGACGCCGACGAACCCGCCTCCATGCTCCTGCTGTTCGCGCCGGGCGCGCCGCGCGAGGAGTACTTCGAGAAGGTGTCGACGGTCGGTGAGATGACGGACGAGGAGCGGGCCGCGTTCTTCGCCGAGCACGACACCTACTGGACCGACTGAGGCCGGTTCCCCTCTTCCGGCGCGGCCGCGAGGCCCGTCTTCGCGCCGGCCCCGCACAGCGGTACGACCGTGGTGCCGGGGCGCGGCGCGGTGGCGCGTACGGCGGCCCAGCAGGCGACGCCGGTCGGCTCCACGTACAGCCCGCGCCGGGCCAAGTCGAGCTGAGCCGACCTGATCTGAGCCTCCGTCACCGTGTGGAAGGTGCCGCCGGTGGCGCGGACCGCGCGGAGGATCTGCGCGGCACGCGGCGGGTTCGGGATGGCGATGCCCTCGGCCAGGGTGGGCCGGGCCGCGGCCGGTTCGGGCAGGTCGTCGGCGCCCGCGTGGAAGGCGGCGGCCAGCGGCGCGACCGCCTCGGCCTGCACCGCGACGAGCGCGGGGCGGCGTTCGACGAGCCCGTGGCCGTACAACTCCTCGACGGCGAGGGCCGATCCGAGCAGCAGGGTGCCGTTGCCGACGGGGACGACCAGCGTGTCCGGGAGCCGGCCGCCGAGTTCCTCCCACAGCTCGTACACGTAGGTCTTCGTGCCGTGCAGGAAGTGCGGGTTGTAGACGTGCGAGGCGTAGAACACCCCGGTTGTGTCGGCGGCTTGGCGTGCCGCGTGCGCCGTCGCCTCGCGGTCGCCGGGGACGACCACGACATGGGCGCCGTGTGCGCGGATCTGCTCCAGCTTCTTCGGCGACGTGCCCTCGGGGACGTACACGGAGCAGTCGAGGCCGGCGCGGGCGCAGTAAGCGGCCACCGCCGTACCGGCGTTGCCGCTGCTGTCGGCGACGACCGCGTCGGGCTGGAGCCGCCGGGCCAGTTCGGCCAGCATGACGGCGCCGCGGTCCATGAAGGACAACGTCGGGGAGAGGAAGTCGAGTTTGGCCGCGACCGTGTCGGTCAGCGGGACCAGGGGTGTGCGGCCCTCGCCGAGGCTGATGTGCGGGATCTCGGTGGCGAGCGGGAGTGCCTCGGCGTAACGCCACAGTGAATTCACGCGGGACGCAAGGGACGTGAGGTCCACGGGAGCACTGGTGAAGTCGAGGTCCCAGGGGCCCCGGCAGCGCGGGCAGCACCAGGTGAGAGCGGACGCGGGGGAGTGGACCTGGCAGCGGGAGCACACGTAGGTCGTCATGATCGCGAGTCTGTCAGCCGTGTGACGGACGTGTGGCGCGACGCTCGGGACCCTTGTGCGATTCCTATGAATCGGTCAATCTTTCGTCAGCACCCCGGACGTGATGAGCGGCGCGGATCTCTCTGCGCAGGCTTGTCATGTTCATGAAGATTTGTTGTCGTCCGTCAATCCGGCACGACCCCGGCACCACCCCAGCCCCGCCCCCGGTGCCGTACCCCCACAGCAGCGCACCACCTATGAGGAGGACCCCTCGCATGTCCGTGATGCGTGACTCGCGCCGCAGGCTCGCCGCGGCCGGCGCCATAGCCGTCGCCGCCCTCGCCCTCGGCTCCCTCTCCGCCGTCCCGGCCACCGCCGCCGGCGGTCCCGCCGAAGGCGTCGTCCTGAACGCCGGCGCGGAAGGGACCGTCGCCGACAGCTACATCGTCACCCTCCGCGACTCCGCCGCCCGCGCGGACTCGCCGCAGGGCCGGGCCGTCGCGACGAAGTTCGGCGCCAAGATCAAGCGGACCTACCGCGCCGCGCTCAACGGCTACTCCGTCGAACTCTCCGAAGCGCAGGCCAAGAAGCTCGCCGCCGACCCGGCCGTGGCCTCCGTCAGCCAGAACCGCCGCTTCACCATCGACGGCACGCAGCCCTCGCCGCCGTCCTGGGGCCTCGACCGGATCGACCAGAAGGCGCTGCCGCTCAACCAGAGTTACGCGTACCCGGACACCGCCGGGCAGGGCGTCACCGCGTACATCATCGACACCGGCGTCCGCATCACGCACAGCGACCTCGGCGGCCGCGCCTCCTACGGCTACGACGCGATCGACAACGACAACACCGCCCAGGACGGCCACGGCCACGGCACGCACGTCGCCGGCACCGTCGCGGGCAACTCGTACGGCGTCGCCAAGAAGGCGAAGATCGTCGGCGTCCGCGTCCTCGACAACTCCGGCTCCGGTACCACCGAGCAGGTCGTCGCCGGCATCGACTGGGTGACCGCGAACGCCGTGAAGCCGGCCGTCGCCAACATGAGCCTCGGCGGCGGGGTCGACACCGTCCTCGACGACGCCGTCCGCCGCTCGATCGCCTCCGGTGTCACGTACGCGGTCGCCGCCGGCAACGAGACCGACAACGCCGCCAACCACTCGCCTGCGCGCGTCGCCGAGGCCATCACCGTCGGCGCGACGACGTCCACCGACGCCAAGGCCAGCTACTCCAACTACGGTGCCGGCCTGGACCTGTTCGCGCCCGGCTCGTCCATCACCTCGTCCTGGAACACCAGCGACACGGCCACCAACACCATCTCCGGTACGTCGATGGCCACCCCGCACGTCGCGGGCGCCGCCGCGCTGTACCTGGCGGCCAACCCGACCGCCAGCCCGGCCCAGGTCTCGACGGCCCTCACCACGGCCGCCACTCCGAACGTGGTGACCAGCCCCGGCACCGGCTCCCCGAACCGGCTGCTCTACACGGGCACCGGCGACACCACGCCGCCCGCCGGCAAGCGCTTCGAGAACAACACGGCCTACACGATCAACGACAACGCGACCGTGGAGTCCCCGATCTCCGTCACCGGGGTCACCGGCAACGCCCCGGCCACCCTCCAGGTCCCGGTGAACATCACCCACACCTACATCGGTGACCTCCAGGTCCAGCTGATCGCCCCCGACGGCTCGGCCTACACGCTGAAGGCGTTCGGCACCGGCGGCAGCACCGACGACATCAACACCACGTACACCGTCAACGCCTCCTCCGAGGTCGCGAACGGCACGTGGAAGCTGCGGGTCACGGACAACTACACGTACGACAACGGCCGGATCAACTCCTGGGCGCTGCAGTTCTGACAGCCCTGAGTGCCTGAGTGCCTGAGTGGCTGAGCGGCCGAGTGGCCGAGTGGCCGAGTGGCCGAGTGGCCGAGTGCATGACGAGGGCGGTCGCCGTGACGGCGACCGCCCTCACTCTTCTTCGTCTTCGTCGAAGGTGTACGGCACCGGCTCGTGCACCCAGCCCGCCGTCAGGACCAGCCGCGACGTGCGGTGTACGGCGAGGAAGCCGAAGGGCCGGTCGAAGTCCACGTCGACCGCCCGGACCAGGTACGGCCGCATCGGCATTCCCGCGCCGACGAGGCCGAACGCCGTCACCGTGGCGGCTTCGAAGCCCTGCGCGCCGAACCGGGCCATCGCCGCCTGGCGGGCCTGCCCCACGGAAAGCGGCGGGTGGTCGGCGACGCCTGGGAAGTGGCCGCGGGTGGCGTCCAGCGCGCTCGACAGGCCGAACACCCCGGGCAGCTCGGTCAGATCGTGGTCGCCGGTGAGCGCGAACGGCGAGGTCGTGACCGAGAGGTACGGCTCGCGCGTCGTGCTGCGGACGGTGCGGACCGTGACGCCCGGGCCGGGCTCGCCCGGCGGCAGCGCCCCGCCCGGAACGGCCCGGTGCACCCCGGCCAGGACGTCGAGCCCGGCGCGCAGCACCGCGCCGCGTTCCGTCTCCTCGGGGCCGAGCAGCAGATGCACGTCCACGCCCGTGTCGCCCAGCACCTTCAGGACGGTCAGCGGGCCGGCACCGGTCTCGGCCACGCCGACCCGGTCGAGCAGGCCGGTGGTGCGATAGAGCCCCACGAGTTCGCGCCCGGCCCACGGGCCGGACTCGGGGAACAGGCCGCCCTCCCGGAAGGGCCGCAGCCAGCTCGTCCGCACCGCCAGCGCGGCGGCAAGCACCAGCTCCGTGGCCGGGTCGACGGCGACGGGCATCGCCGGGATCAGACCGCCCGTGCGCTCGGCCGCCCACGCGTCCAGGAGTTCCTGGTTCGCGGCGTCGTCCGCGCCGAGCCGCCCGAGGGTCGCGTCGGGCAGGCCGGCGGCCCACTCCTGGCGCAGGGTCACCGTCGGCCGGGTCCACAGACCGACGGCCGTGCCGGTGCGGGGGATCCGGCCGAGTCCGGCGAGCAGATCACGGCCCGCGTCCGCCGCGTCCTCGGCGGGCAGGCCGAGGGCGTCGGCCAGTTCGGCGCGGGCGGGACCGGCCGCGCCGTCCGCGAGGAAGGCCAGCAGCGGCCAGACGCCGGCCGCCGACAGGACCGTGTCACCGCCGGGCGGCAGGGCACCGGCCCAACGCGCCGTCAGCCGGTTGACCGCTCGCACCGTCGTACCCCGCAACCCGATCGCCCCCTTGTCCCCGAAACGCGTACGATGCGCGCGCCCGTTCGAATTCGAATTCCCGCCCCTGATGAGGAGCACCGTACTCGTGGACCCCTCCCAGCCGCCGCAGGATTCCCCGGCCCCGCAGCCGCCCCAGCAGCCGGGGCAGTCCTCCCCGGAACCCGCGTCCGGCGCCTCGCCCTGGGCCACGCCCGGGGCTGGTCAGGGTTCCGCCCCGGAGGCCGGGTCCGGGGTCGGGGCGGACCCCGGGGCCGGGGCCGGGTCCGGGGCCGGGCCGGGAGCTGGAGCCGTGCCGGGGGCCGGTCAGGGTCCGGTGCCCGGCTTGTACGGGAGCCCGCCGCCCGGCCCGTACGGGGCGCCGGGCCCGTACACCTCGCCGATGCCCGGCCCGTACGGCCCCTACGGGCCCGGCGTGGGCCCGTACGGGACGCCGCCTCCGGCCGCACCCCAGACCAGCGGGCTCGCGATCGCCTCGCTCGTCAGCGGCGCCGTGTGCTGTCTGCCGCCGCTCGGACTGGTCCTCGGCCTGATAGCGCTGCCCCGGATGAAGAAGAAGCGGCAGCGCGGCAAGGGCCTCGCCATCACCGGCATCGCCCTGTCCGCGGTCTCCAGCCTGCTGATGGTGCTGGCCTTCGCGACGGGCGCGTTCGCCGACTTCTGGCGGGGCTTCCGGGACGGCATGGAGGACGCCTCCTCCTCGGCGTACACCCTGAACCTGGAGAAGGGCGACTGCTTCCTCGCGGACCTCGACTCGCAGGAGCCCGTCGACAAGGTCGACACGGTGCCCTGCACCCGGCCGCACGAGGGCGAGGTCACGGGGCGCTTCAAGGTGAAGGAATTCACCACGTGGCCGGGCGTGAACGTGATCGACCAGATCGCCGAGGAGCGCTGCGGGCAGCTCAACGACGCGTACGCGATGGACACCTGGGACCTGCCCGAATCCGTGGGCATCTACTACTTCGCCCCCGTCAAGGAGAGCTGGCGGGACGGGGACCGCACGGTGATCTGCGCGCTCGTCTCCGACGGGGAGCTCCTCGAACGTTCCGTACGCCAGGACGCGAGCACGCTCGACTCCCAGCAGCTGCACTACCTCAAGACCATGAACGCGGTCGACCAGGCGCTCATGACGGAGCCGGAAGAGGACGCGGACGAGGACCTGGACGTCAACAAGAAGTGGGCCCGCGCGGTGCACAGCGCGGTCACGACGGCGTCCGCCGATCTGCGCGGGCAGGACTGGTCCGACCCCGCCGACTCGCGGATCGCACTGCTGACGAAGGACCTGGACACGGCCGCGCGCAGCTGGCACCGGATGGCCACGGCGGATGACGCGGACGTCTTCTGGGAGGCATATGACGAGGCGTTCGAAGCGCTGTCGATGGAGAAGGAAGTGGCCTCGCGCTCCGCGCTCCACCTCCAGACGGTGCCGCCGGGGGCCGACAGCGAGAGCGACAGTGACAGCGGTAGCGATAGTGGCAGTGGCAGTGGCGACGCCGGCAGCG
Source organism: Streptomyces laurentii (assembly GCF_040635425.1). Taxonomy (NCBI): domain Bacteria; kingdom Bacillati; phylum Actinomycetota; class Actinomycetes; order Kitasatosporales; family Streptomycetaceae; genus Streptomyces; species Streptomyces laurentii. Next base: position 33,534 of record NZ_JBEYHT010000045.1, read on the forward strand.
CGGAGAAGGTCTGACGGCCGGTCCGGGAATTCCGACGGGAGTTCGGTGGCTATACCCGCGGTAAGGGCCCGCGTAAAGGTGAATCATCACTTCGAGTGAAACTTTGGCCCATGCTTGCGGGTGCGCACCCTCGGTTGCAACGCTGTGGCTCACAGTCAAGCTGAGGGGAGTGTCCAGTGACGTTCGGTGACCAGCCCGCTTATCTACGCGTGGCGAGCGATCTCCGGGAGAAGATCGCCAACGGCGCGCTTCCCCCGCACGCCCGACTCCCCTCGCAGGCCCGCATCCGCGAGGAATACGGGGTGTCGGACACCGTCGCACTGGAGGCGCGCAAGGTCCTCATGGCCGAGGGGCTCGTCGAGGGGCGCTCCGGTTCGGGGACGTACGTGCGCGAGCGGCCCGTGCCGCGCCCGATCGCCCGCTCCGGATACCGCCCCGCCGGCGGGGCCAGCCCCTTCCGCCAGGAGCAGGCGGTCGAGGGGGTGCGCGGCACCTGGGAGTCGGCCAGCGAGCAGGAGCCGGCGACGGCGGAGACCGCCGAGCGGCTCGGCGTCGAGGTGGGGGAGCGCGTGATGCGCACCCGGTACGTGTACCGGGACGGAGGCGAGCCGATGATGCTCTCCACCTCCTGGGAGCCGCTCGCCGTCACCGGCCGGACGCCGGTGATGCTGCCCGAGGAAGGGCCGTTGGGCGGCTGCGGCGTCGTCGAGCGGATGGCCGCGATCGACGTCGTCGTGGACAACGTGGTGGAGGAGGTCTCCGCCAGACCCGGGGTCGCGGGGGAGCTGATGGCCCTCGGCGGGGTGCCGGGCCATGTGGTGCTGGTGATCGAGCGGACGTACTACGCCTCGGGGCGCGCGGTCGAGACCGCCGACGTCGTCGTCCCGGCCGACCGCTACAAGCTGGCGTACCATCTGCCGGTCCGCTGACCGCACCACCCGGAATCCTGGCCGGATACTTTCCTCTTCGTAAAAATCCGTATCCGCTGAGTAAAGGTCGGGCGTAAGCTCGGGCATATGCGGATCGCGATTTCCGGGGCTCGTGGCGTGCGACCGGAGCGGTGGAGGGGGAAGTCCGATGACTGACAGCGGCTCCGACCTGGCCTGGCTGGTCATCCGGCAGGACGACAACGGCAACCGCTACCGCGTCGGCCGGTACGCGACTCAGGACGAGGCGCAGCGGATCGCCGACAGCTTCGACGACCGCGGCCACAAGCAGACCTACTGGGTCGAGCGCATCGGGCAGCCCGCCCTCTGATCCGCCCGAGGTCTACGCTCCGTCCATGACAGAACAGCGCACCGACCCCGTCGTGGTGGTCGCCGGGGCCCTCGTCGACGAGGGCCGGCTGCTCGCCGCGCGCCGCAGCACCCCCGCCGAACTCGCGGGCCGCTGGGAACTGCCCGGCGGCAAGCGCGAACCGGGGGAGAGCTCCGAGGAAGCCCTGGTCCGGGAGCTGCGCGAAGAGCTGGGCGTCGAGACCGAGATCGGCGAGCGCGTCCCCGGTGAGTGGGTGCTCAAGCCCGGCTACGTCCTGTGGGTGTGGGCCGTCCGTCTCCGCTCCGGCCGGCCGGCGCCGCAGCAGGAGCACGACGAGCTGCGCTGGCTGACCCGCGACGAACTGGACTCCGTCGACTGGCTCGACCAGGACCGTCCCGCCGTCGCCGAGGCCGCCGCCCGGCTGCTGCCCGCGAACTCCCCGGCGTCCTGACCCGCGGGCGTAAGGAGTCGCGCCGTCCCGGCATCCCGTACGCCGTTCGTGCCACCCCGTCCCACCCCTGGCGTCGCCGTCGCGATATCCCTTTCCAGATTCGGGTATGTCGGTAGTAACCCCCGAAATAGGACGTGGGTCTCGTGATCGACACCGAAGGCGATTGTGCCGAGTGGCATTTCCCGGCCGAAGCCAATGCCGTGCGCACAGCCCGCCACGCGGTGCGGGACACCCTGCGGACCTGGCGGCTCGACGGCGCGTTCGGGGATGTGACCGTCCTCCTGGTCAGCGAACTGGTGACCAACTCGCTGCGTTATGCCTCCGGCCCCATCGGCGTCCGTCTGGTGCGCCGTCACTCCGACGGGAACGGGTCCGGGAACGGGCATGGATCCGGGAATGGGTCCGGGAACGGGTCCGGGAACGGGTCCGGTGGCGGGTCCGGGAACGGATCCGGGGACGCCCCCACCCTCCGTGTGGAGGTCTCCGATCCGCTCCCGGAATGGCCCACCACCCGCCTGGCCGGACCCGACGACGAGGGTGGCCGGGGCCTCCAGCTCGTCGCCCGTTCCGCCCGCCGCTGGGGTACACGTGTAGGCGGGACCGGGAAAACCGTGTGGTTCGAGCTCGCCCTCCCTGGTGAGTAAAAAGGGTGGGACGACGATCAGGGGGCCTCGGCCGAAGGCGAACGAGATCACCCTGTGATCGTGAACGTCGTGCCGACCAGGGCCATCGTGCTGAATACTGCGCACATGGCCGGTCCGGTGCGGTGAGCTGGAGGGGACGGTCGCGTGAGCGAGATACCTGAGACGGTGAGCGGGGCGACGCGGGGCGTCGTGTGGCAGAGCAGCCCGCCCGGGTCGATCTATGACTACATCCGGGTCGCGTCCTTCTCGATCGGCCCCGACGGGCTGGTCGACCAGTGGAGCAGACGTGCCGTCGAGCTCTTCGGAGTGAGCGCCGAGGAGGCCCGGGGCAAGGACCCGGTCGAGGTGTTCATGCCCGCGAACCTCCGCGAGCGCGGCCACCGGCGGGTCCGGGAGATCCTGGACGGCAAGGAGTGGACGGGCCTCGTCCCCTTCCGTCAGCCGGGCGAGGAGCAGCCGCACGGCATCGCCGAGATGTACGTGATGCCGAGTGAGACCGAGAACGGCGAGCGGACCGCGCTGTGCATCGTCGTCGACGTCCGCGCCCTGCGCCGGATCGAGACCGACCTCGCCGCCTCGCAGGCGATTTTCGGCCAATCCCCCTTCGGCTTCCTGCTCTTCGGTACCGACCTCACCGTGAAACGGACAAACCGCCGCTTCGCCACGGTCTTCGGCGGCACCACCGACGACCACCGCGGCCGGACCGCGTACGACTATCTCCCCCACGCCGAGGCCGAGCGGCTGACCGCGGCCCTGCGCACGGTCCTGGAGACCGGCGAGGCCGTCACCGACCTGGAGATCGTCGGCGCCGCCCCCGGCACCCGGGACCGGCGCCACTGGTCCATCAACCTCTACCGCGTGCACAGCGGCAGCGGCCGCCCGGTCGGCGTCGCCGGCCTCGGCATCGACGTCACCCGCCGCTACAACGCGGCCCGCGAGGCCGCCAGCGCCCGGCGCAACCTCGCCCTGCTCAACGAGGCCGGCGCCCGCATCGGCACCACCCTGGACCTGCAGGCCACCGCCCGCGAGCTGCTCGACGTCGCCGTCCCCGGCTTCTGCGACTTCGCGGCCGTCGACCTCTACCAGGGACTGCTCACCGGCGACGAGGCCCCGCCCGGCCGCTGGGGCAGTTCGACCGACGTCGGGTACGGGGGGGCGGGCAGCGCCGAGGTGCGCCGGGTCGCGGTCGCCAGCGCGGTGCCCGACACCCCCGTACGCCTCGGCAGGCAGCGGCACCCCGGCGCGCCGGCACCGGACGTCCCGCCGTCGCGCGACGGACAGGCGGCCGAGACCACCACGGCCGCCCCGGGGCAGGTTGCCAAGGGCCGGGACGGCGCGGACCCGGCCGCCACAGGCCGGGAGGGCGGGGTCCAAGGCGCCGCGGCACCGGACCGTACGGACAACGCCGTCGCCCCGTTCGCCGGGGACGCGTGCGGCGACCCCGAGCCCATCAAGGTCGGCTCCGTCCACCGCTTCCCCTTCAACTCGCCCTGCGCCGGAGCCCTGCGCACCGGCCGTGTGCACACCGTCCCCGGCCCGGACGGCAGCATCGTCCAGTCCACCCTCGTCGTCCCGATGGTCGCCCACGACACCGTCGTCGGCCTCGCCCAGTTCTCGCGCGCCATGGGCAGCGAACCCTTCGGCACGCGCGACCGCGCCCTCGCCGTCGAACTCGCCGCCCGCGCCGCCGTCTGCATCGACAACGCCCGCCTCTACCGGCGCGAGCACGAACGCGCCCTCATCCTCCAGCGCAGCCTGCTGCCGCCCGGCGACCCCGAGGCCGCCGGCCTCGACATCGCCTGCCGCTACCTCCCCGGCACGGTCGGCTCCGAGGTCGGCGGCGACTGGTTCGACGTCATCGAACTCCCCGGCCACCGCACCGCCCTGGTCATCGGCGACGTCATGGGCCGCGGTCTGCGCGCCGCCGTCGCCATGGGCGAACTGCGCACCGCCGTCCGCACCCTCGCCCAGCTCGACCTCGAACCGGCCGAGGTGCTGTCCCACCTCGACGAGACCGCCCGCGGCCTCGGCGCCCCGGCCGGCGCCCAGCAGTCCGCCCGCGCGCACAAGGCCCGCGGTCCCGAACTGGCCGAGGTCTACCTCGCCACCTGCGTCTACGCCGTCTACGACCCGGTCACCCGCCGGTGTACGTTCGCCAACGCGGGCCATCTGCCGCCCGTCCTGGTCGAGCCCGGCGCGCCGGCCCGGCTGCTCGACGTGCCGCCGGGGATGCCGCTCGGCGTCGGCGGCGAGCCGTTCGAGGAGGTCACCGTCGAACTGCCCGAGGGCGCGCTGCTGGCCCTCTACACCGACGGGCTCGTCGAATCCCGTGACCATCCGCTCGACGAGGGACTGAACGCCTTCCGCAGCGCCCTCACCGGCCCCGACCGGCCGCTGGAGGACGTCTGCGACCACGTCCTGACCACCCTCGACACCGGGCACGGCGAGGACGACATCGCCCTGCTCATGGCCAGGATCCAGGGCCTGCCCAGCGAGGCCGTGGGGGACTGGCGGCTGCCCCGCGAGCCCCGTTCGGTCGGCCGTGCCCGCGAACTGGCCCGCGCCCAGCTCACCGCCTGGGAGCTGGAGCCGCTGGTGGACACCGTCGAACTGCTCGTCAGCGAACTCGTCACCAACGCCCTGCGCTACGGCGAGGGCGAGATCCGGCTGCGGCTGCTGCGCGAGCGCACCCTGGTCTGCGAGGTGTGGGACGCGGGCCTGGTGCAGCCCCGGCGGCGGCGCGCGAAGGACACCGACGAGGGCGGCCGCGGGCTGCAGCTGGTCGGTCTGCTCAGCGCGGCCTGGGGCTCGCGCCGTACGCCGCGCGGCAAGACGGTGTGGTTCGAACTGGCGCTGCCGGACGGGGAGGGATCGCCGGAGCCCACGGTCGACCAGCTGCTCAGCATGTTCTGAGAGGACGTGAGCAGGCGGGGGAGTGCGTGATACTCGGCCCGTGAAGTGGTTCGAACAGGCAGAGGAAGCGGAACGGCGTCAGGACGGGGACACGGCCATCACCTGGGTGAGCGCCCACGCGGAGTGCTCCTCCGATGCGTCGGACCGGCACGGCAGCCACCTCTGGCACCTGGATCTCCTCGCCCGCGCGGACCGGCTCCCGGAACTCGCCGAACGCGCCACGACGTGCGTCCACGCGCGGCGGAGGCTCAACAGGGCGCTGCGCGAGCGGGGAATGGAGGCGGCGCTGCGCGAGCGCGCCGACGACGGCGACCGTCACGCGCTGTACGTCCTCCTCCGGCTGCTGGGCGAGGCGGGCCGGATCGAGGAGGCCCGGCGGGTGGTGGAGGAGGTCGACCCGGACAACGCGTACGCGCGCAAGGTCGTGGCCGACCACGGGGCGCCGGAGAGCGGTACGCGGTAACGGCCGACGGGCGGAGCGCTCACCCGGTGCCGGTGCCGGTGCCGGTGCCGGTGCCAGGGCGGGGGCCGGGGCTCAGCAGTTCCCGGGCCGTGGATCTCACCTCCGGCAGGAAGAACGACGGCAGTTCACCCAGCTCCGAGAGGATCCCGACGAGTTCCGCGCGGAGCTCGGGCCACTCCTCCCGGACATCCGGACTTCTCTTCACCACCGCGGACAGCAGATCGCCCTCGTACATATGGCCCTCGGCCATCGGGTCGTCCCGCAGGATCTCCAGCGCGAGCGGCAGAAGAGAGGGGAGCAGGGATGACGTACGGGGATCAGAGCGGGCTCAGGGAGCCCAGCCGGCGCCGGGTGCCCTCGCCGCCGAAGGCCGCCACGACAGCGCCGGTGCCGGCGCCGTCACCGTCGCCGCCGGCCGTGAGGACGATGCCGGCGCGCACCGCTCCGCCGAGCCCCGCGCGGCCGGTGCCCGAGGTCCCGTCCGCCGCGCCGCCCAGGCCGTCGGGGTTCCCGTACCGTCGTACGTCCTGTTCGGCGAGGTCCTGCGCGCGTGCGGCGAAACGTTCCGCCTGCTGGGCGTGGGCGAGGGCGGACTCGGGTTCGGTGCCGGCGAGCTGTCCGGCCAGGTCGAGCCGGCGCCGGGCCTCGGCCAGCCGGGTGCGGGCCTCGACCCCGGCCGAGCCCCGGTGGGTGGCCATGTACGCGTCGGCCGCGTCGAGCGCGGAGCGGGCGGTCAGGATCGTCGGGCCGAGCGGCGTCCGGGTGCGCGGGGTGTTCCCGAGGGCCTGGTCGAGGGCGGCGCCCGCGGCCACGGTTCGGCGCAGCGCGTCGAGCGGGTCGTACCGGCCGGTGTCCACCGCCGCCCGTACGTCCGCGAGCGCGGCTGCGGCGCGCCGGATCCGGCCCCGGGGGTCGGCCGACGGCGCGCCGTCCGGCGGGTCCCGGAGCAGCGGGCGGGCCTCGGCCAGGGCCTTCTCGGCATCGGCGAGCGCGCCGGGCAGTTCGCCGTCGGCGGCCGTGAGCTCCGCGGCCCGCCGCTCCACCGTCCCGGTCAGCAGGGCCGCCTGGCCGACGGCGGCCTCGGCGGCCCGGACGTACACGGCGGCGGAGACGGGGTCGCCCGCGTCGAGGCGCTCGTGGGCCTGGCCGACGGTGAGGGTGGCGAACACCAGCCGGTCCTCGGCCTGCTCGGCGTGGTCGGAGACCGGGGCCGCGGCGGACGCGGGGTACCGCTCGCGCAGCGCGGCCAGCGTCGTCCGCGCCACGGCCACCGGCCCGGTCCGGGTGTGGAGCGCGTGTTCGGCGGCGGCGAGTGTTCCGGCGGCGGCGCGCTCCCGGTCGCGCAGCCGGTCGAAGGCGGTCGCCTGGGCGTCGAGGCGGGCGCCGGCGGCGGCGCAGCGCCGCAGGATCTCCTCCAGCAGGGCGCGGCGGGTCGCGTCGTCCTCGGGGACGTCGTCGTCGAGCTGCTGCCGCAGCCCGAACGCGGCCGTGACCTCGTCCCGGGCGAACACCACAGCCTCGGCGAAAGGTTGGAGAGCCGCCGCGTCGCACCGCTCGGTGACGACGTCCAGTTCCTCCTGGCTGGTGCGGACGGCGTCGTCGGCGTCGACGAGCGCCCGCCGGGTGCGGCGGCCGAGTGTGTCGAGCGCGGTGGTGGGAGGTTCCCGGGGCGTGCCCCAGCCCGCGCCCCCGGCGGCGGCGCCCCAGCCACCGCCGCCGGGGGTGGTCCGGGTCTCGGTACGGCGCCGGCGCTTGGTGTACGTGTACGCGGCCACGACGCCCGCGCCGCCGACGAGGGCCACGGGCAGGATCAGGTCGCCTCCCGGCGAGGGCGCGGCGACGACGGCGGGCTCCGCGCCGGTGGGTTCCGCGGCGGCGGCCAGGGCAGCGCCGGGCGCGGCGGGCACGAGCGGCCAGCCCATCGCCACCAGCGCCGAGAGCAGGGCCCCGCTGGCTCGTCGCGTCACAAAAAGGAGGCTATGTCCGGCACGGAGGGTCCGCGACCGGGCCGCGACCGGTATCGGAACCGGTATCGGAACCGGACGTCGTCCGGACCGTACGGCCCGCTGCTGAAACCAATCTCCACAGGCCCGCGTCACTGTCGGTAGTCGCCGCTACCGTGGTGGGAGTGAGTGACGGGGTGAACCGATGACTCCGGGGGGCCAAGGTGAGCGGAGAACAGCAGCGACGCCAGGGGCGGTGGCGGCGCGTGTGGCGGCGGGGGCGCTGGTGGGCCCTCGGGCTCGTCCTGGTACTGATCGTGCCGGTGCTGGTCGCGGGCACGGCGCTCCGGCTGAACTACACCGGGGACGTCCGGGCCGGCACCGCCAGCCGCGGCAAGGACGCCATCTGGCTCGGGCACGCCTGGGTCGACGGCCGTAAGAAGGACGCCGACCTGGCCGCCTTCGCGGCGCGGATCAAGGGCACGGGCATCCGCGACCTGTACGTGCACGCCGGACCGCTGGAGCACGACGGCACCCTGCCCGCCGACCGCCACCCCCGGGCGCGCCGGCTGACCGACGCCGTCCACCGCACGATGCCCGGCATCCGGGTGCACGCCTGGCTGGGCGACGTCCTCGCCACCGAGGGCCCCGACGGGCTGCGCATGGAGGACGCCGCGACCCGGACCGCCGTGACGCGCTCCACCCGGCAGATCCTGGACACCGGCTTCGACGGCGTCCACTTCGACTTCGAGCCGCTGCACTCCGGCGACCAGGACTATCTGTCGCTTCTCGACGACCTGCGCCGGCTCACCCGCTCCCGCCAGGCCCTGCTGTCCATCGCCGCGCACCAGATAGACCCGCTGCCGGGCGCCCACCGGGCCCTCGGCGTGGTGAGCGGCGGCAGCGAGAAGTGGTGGTCGCAGGAGTTCTTCGGGCAGGTCGCCCGGCGGGTCGACCAGATCGCGGTCATGTCGTACGACACCTGGATGCCGCTGGAGGGCCTGTACGGCGGGTACGTAGCCCAGCAGACCGCGCTCGCCCTGGAAGTGACCCCCGAGAGCACCGATCTCCTCATGGGCATGCCCTTCTTCCACGAGGACGATCTGGGGCACCACGAGTCCGCCGAGACGGTCAGCGCGGCGGTACGGGGCGTACGCCTCGGCCTGAGCCGCACCGATCCGGACCGCGAACGCTTCGGCCTCGCGCTCTACGTCGACTTCGCCGCGGAGGAGGGCGACTGGGCGGCGTACCGGGAGGACTGGCACTGACCGGACGCACCTGACGCCCCAGCGCACGCGGCACTGGCCCCGCGCCCCCGGCGTCTCCAGCCGAGTCGCCCTACGGGGCGTGACGGTCGCGCATGCCCAGGCCCTCGTCGTCGGAGGCGGAGTCGGCCCACATCGTGCCGTCGTACGGGGTGTCGGGGATGGTCACCATGCTCTCGGCGCGGCCCTCGACGGGCGTCACGGGCGCGCCCCGGTCCGCCGTGATGCTCCGTTCCAGCTGTCCGACCGTGCGGACCAGGTCCTCCAGGCAGCGCTTCACGGCCGCCAGATCGTCCTGAACGGACATGGTTGCCCTCACTTCCGCGAGGGCCCGCGGGGTGCCGCGGGCCGGCTTCGGCCTTCGTGGGCGCGGGCCGGTGCGGCGTCGTGCGTCCGCGCGGGGAAGTCCCGCGCGCGGCCCGGCCGTCGCCGTCCCGCGAGAAAGCCGTGCGCACGAGGACGCCGTTCGGCGTGTCCCGTGCCGTGCCACTCGTCCGGAGCGCCCCGACGCGGAGGCGATTGGGCCGCACGGGTGGGGTTGGCCGCGGGTGCCGCCGTGTCGCCGTCACCGGAACCGCTCCGTCCTCTTCAGTGTAGGAGCAATAGGTGTGATCATCTCCAAATGTCACAATCCGGATGAAGGGGTACAAGTCATGGCCCAGGTCGGCGCCCCTCGCGGGAGGACAGGCTTCCGGAGCCCCCGCTCCCGCACGCTCCGCTCCGTCGCCACCCTCGGCAGCGCGGTGCTCACCCTCTCCGTGCTCGCCGGCTGCAGTTCCGGCGGCAGTGACGACGACCAGCCCACCGCCGCCCAGGACAACGCCCCCGCGACCCGCGACCGGGTCGCCGACGGAGGAACCCTGCGCTGGGCCGTCGACGCGATGCCCACCACCCTCAACACCTTCCAGGCCGACGCCGACGGCGCCACCACCCGTATCGCCGGAGCCGTCCTGCCCGCGCTGCACACCCTCGACGAACGGGGCAGGCCCCGGCTCAACCCCGACTACCTGGAATCCGCCGAGGTCATCGAGACCGAACCCCGGCAGGTGGTCCTCTACAAGCTCCACCAGCAGGCCGTGTGGAGCAACGGCCGAGAGATCGGCGCCCCCGACTTCGTCGCCCAGTGGCGTGCCCTCAGCGGCCGCAACACCGCCTACTGGACCGCCCGCAACGCCGGCTACGACCGGATCGAGAAGATCGAACGCGGCAAGAGCGACCTGGAGGTACGGGTCACCTTCGCCAAGCCCTACGCCGACTGGCGCGCGCTGTTCACCCCGCTGTACCCCAAGGAGGTGATGGGCACCCCGGACAGCTTCAACGACGGGGCGCGCACCGCGCTCAAGGCGACGGCAGGACCGTTCCTGCTGAAGTCCGTCGACCACGACAGCGGACTCGTCACACTCGCCCGCAACCCGCGCTGGTGGGGACAGACCTCCAAGCTCGACAGCATCGTGCTGACCCCGGTGCCCCGCGTCGAGCGGGCCGCCGCGCTCGCCGCCGGGAAGCTGGACCTGGCGGACGTCGACCGGTCCGCCGCCGAGCGGATCGCCCTCGCGGTACGCGACGCCCGCTCCGGCCCCGCCGGGACGCGGGCGCTCGCCCACGGCCCCGGCGCCGGGATCAGCCCCGCCGCCGCGCTGCGCTCCTGGGCGCTGGCGCACGGCTCCGACGAGGAGCAGGCCGCCGAGGCGCAGGCCGCCCGGGAGCAGAACCAGGAGGCCATCGCGCGGTACGCGAAGGAGCAGAGCGGCCTCGGCCGCTTCGTCGTCCGCAAGTCCCTGGAGCCCGCCTACACCCAGCTCTCCCTCAACGGGGAGACCGGGCCGCTCTCCGACGACCGGGTCCGCCGGGCGGTGGCCCGCGCGCTCGACCGCAAGGAGCTGGCCGAGACCGTACTGAAGCCGCTCGGTCTGCCGGCCCAGCCCCTGGGCAGCCACCTCGCGCTGTCCGGCCAGGCCGCGTACGCCGACAGCAGCGACGCGCTCGGCGAGCAGGACACCAAGGAGGCGCGGGCGCTGCTCGCGGACGCCGGCTGGGTGCCGGGCGGCGCGCTGAAGAAGCCGAAGGCCGGGACGAAGGCGGGCAGCGAGGCCACCAAGAAGGACGCGGCGAAGGAGGAAAGCGCGGAGAAGAAGTCCGACGACAAGACGGCCCGCGCCGGCGCTGCCCGTACGGCCGAGGACGACACCCCCACCAACGACGGCCTCTACATCGTCGGCGACGACAAGCCCGGCGACCGCCCGGCCGCTCCCGCGGCCCCGGCCGCCGGCCGTCCCGCCCGCCGCGCCGACGTGCTCGCCCCGGCCCCCGCCGCCGACACCGCCTTCCAGAGCGCCGCCCTGCTCCGCCAGGCCGCGGCCCTCGACATGATCACGGACACCGAGACCGACACCGGCACCGGCCGCCTCGGGGGAGAGTCCGGTCGGCGCGAGGACGCCGCGACCGGCACCCAGGACAAGGGCGGCGCCCAGACGCAGGCCGAACCCCGGACGGAGCCCCAGGCCGGGGCCCGCCCCGGCCGTCCCGTCGCCGGTGCCTACGCCCCGCGCGGCACCGCCGCCCCGGCCCCGGGGTACGCGGTGGACACCGCGAACCAGGCGCTCGGCAAGGACGGCAAGGCCCTCAGCCTCCGCTTCGTCCTGCCCTCGGGGCCGGGCTCGGAGTCGCTGCGCGCGGTCGGCGACCGGATCGTCCGGATGCTCGACGCGGTCGGGATCCGTACCGAGGTCACCAAGGTCCCCGACGACAGCTTCTTCAAGGACCACATCGCCTCCGGCGACTACGACCTGGCCCTCTACTCCTGGCCCGCGACCGCCTACCCGGCCACCGACGCCCGTCCCATCTACGCCAAGCCCGAGCCCGCCTCGGACGGCTCGCTCCTCGTCGAGCAGAACTACGCGCGCGTGGGCACCGACCGGATCGACCAGCTCTTCGACCAGGCGGCGGCCACCCTCGACGAGGACGAGGCGCACGACCTGGTCCGCCAGGCCGACGCCCGGATCTGGGCCGCGGCCGGTTCCATCCCGCTCTACCAGCGCCCCCAGCTGGTGGTCGCCAAGCCGGACGTCGTGAACGCCGGCGCCTGGGGCCTCGCCGCCCCCCGGTACCAGGACATCGGGTACAAGAAGCCCGGATCGCCCGGTCCCGCCGGGGAACCTGACAAGAATTAGCCGACCTGGCGCCGGCCGACGCCCACCGGCCGGCGGCCGCCCACCGGCACGCGTCGGTGATTCCTCCGAAACGAACCCCGCCCACCGGCCCCCGAACCGGCCGAAAATCCAAGGCGCAAGCTCAGAAGCAGCTCAATTTCCTTGCCCGTCGGCGCCCCCGGCGGGCAGGATCGCGTCCGCCCCTTGACCCGGCAGCAAGACCCGGACGCGCACCCTTTTCTCTCGCCTCCGGCATACGGCGAACCCCTCAGTAGACCCTCTCGGATCCCCTCCCGGGAAGCCCCTTGCGCGTCAGCCCCGTACCATAGGGCATAGCCGTGGCGCGTCCGCCCGGCGGGCGTACGAGAGAAGAGACGCCGATTCCCACGATTCGAGAGAAGCGCAAGCCACCCATGCCCACGCGCCACGACATCCGTAACGTCGCCATCGTCGCCCACGTCGACCACGGCAAGACGACCATCGTCGACGCCATGCTCAAGCAGGCCGGTGCCTTCGCCGCCCACCAGCACCTCGACGACCGCATGATGGACTCGAACGACCTGGAGCGTGAGAAGGGCATCACGATCCTCGCCAAGAACACGGCGGTGAAGTACCACCCCAAGGCCGGCGGGGCGCCCATCACGATCAACATCATCGACACCCCCGGCCACGCCGACTTCGGTGGCGAGGTCGAGCGTGGTCTGTCGATGGTCGACGCCGTCGTGCTGCTCGTGGACGCCTCCGAGGGCCCGCTTCCGCAGACCCGCTTCGTGCTGCGCAAGGCCCTTCAGCAGCGCAAGCCCGTCATCCTCTGCATCAACAAGACGGACCGCCCGGACTCCCGGATCGACGAGGTCGTCAACGAGACCTACGACCTCTTCCTCGACCTGGACGCCGACGAGGACCAGATCGAGTTCCCGATCGTCTACGCGTGCGGCCGTGACGGCATCGCCTCGCTGACCAAGCCGGAGGACGGCACGGTCCCGCAGGACTCCGAGAACCTGGAGCCCTTCTTCTCCACGATCCTGGAGCACGTCCCGGCCCCGGCCTACGAGGAGGACGCGCCGCTCCAGGCCCACGTCACCAACCTCGACGCCGACAACTTCCTCGGCCGTATCGCGCTGCTCCGTGTCGAGCAGGGCGAGCTGCGCAAGGGCCAGACGGTCGCGTGGATCAAGCGTGACGGTTCGATCCACAACGTCCGCATCACCGAGCTGATGATGACCGAGGCGCTCACCCGCAAGCCGGCCGAGGTCGCCGGCCCCGGTGACATCTGCGCCGTCGCCGGTATCCCCGACATCATGATCGGCGAGACCCTGGCCGACCCGGAGAACCCGATCGCGCTGCCGCTGATCACGGTCGACCAGCCGGCCATCTCCATGACCATCGGCACGAACACCTCGCCGCTCGTCGGCCGCGGTGGCACGGGCAAGGGCGCGGACGCGAAGAACGCCGTCAAGGACCGCAAGGTCACCGCCCGCCAGGTGAAGGACCGCCTGGACCGCGAGCTCATCGGCAACGTCTCGCTCCGCGTCCTCGACACCGAGCGTCCGGACGCCTGGGAGGTCCAGGGCCGTGGTGAGCTGGCGCTCGCCATCCTGGTCGAGCAGATGCGCCGTGAGGGCTTCGAGCTGACCATCGGCAAGCCGCAGGTCGTCACCAAGGAGGTCGACGGCAAGGTCCACGAGCCCGTCGAGCGCCTCACGGTCGACGTCCCCGAGGAGCACATGGGCGCCGTCACCCAGCTCATGGGTGTCCGCAAGGGCCGCATGGACAACATGTCGAACCACGGCTCCGGCTGGGTCCGCATGGAGTTCGTCGTTCCGTCCCGTGGCCTCATCGGCTTCCGTACGGAGTTCCTCACCAACACCCGCGGTACGGGTATCGCCCACTCGATCCACGAGGGCCACGAGCCGTGGTTCGGCACCCTGACGACCCGTAACAACGGTTCGCTGGTCGCCGACCGCGCCGGTGCCGTCACCGCCTTCGCGATGACGAACCTCCAGGAGCGCGGCGTCCTGTTCACCGACCCCGGCACCGAGGTGTACGAGGGCATGATCGTCGGCGAGAACTCGCGCTCCGACGACATGGACGTGAACATCACCAAGGAGAAGAAGCTCACCAACATGCGCTCCTCCTCCGCCGACTCCTTCGAGGCGATCGTCCCGCCGCGCAAGCTCTCGCTGGAGCAGTCGCTGGAGTTCTGCCGCGACGACGAGTGCGTCGAGGTCACCCCGGAGGCCGTGCGCATCCGCAAGGTCGTCCTGGACCAGAAGGAGCGCGGCCGGTCCGCCTCGCGCGCCAAGAACGGCTGATAACAGGCCTCTTGGGTAAATCCGAACAAAAAGGGCTCGGCCTCCACGTCAAGTGGGGGTCGAGCCCTTTTCGCGAGCTCTTCCTCCAACCTTTCGTCAAGTTGGTTTCGACCGCCGAGTGTCCGGTTATCGGCCGTCGCTCTCCGGAACGTGTGTTAACGGTCCGTTTCGTCGCTGTCTGTCTGTGCTCACTTTGTCCGGATTTCGGTCGTCACGGTAGGCGCGATGTTGTCAAAACGAGACCGCTTAGCTGTGGTTTACAGCCCGGACGTACTTAATAGTTGGCTCCATTGAGCTCGGGTCAATGGGTCACGCACTGTGGGGAGTGCCGACTCACGAGCACACTCGGGGCATGTGTGTGGAACGTCGTCAGGGGTGTCGACGGACGCACGGGGTGTCCCACTTGTAGTGACAAAGTGGACTCATGAGGAGGAACCCATGCGCGGTGCCAAGAGCGCCAAGTGGGTAGCGGGCGCGATCGTCGTCGCCCTGGCAGCGACCGCCTGTGGCGGGGGCAAGAGCGATGGCGGCTCCGACGCCAAGGGCAAGGTGGACCCCAACGGGATCTTCTCGATGGACCTGGGCGAGCCGGAGAAGCCCCTGTTCACCGGTGACACGATGGAGTCCAACGGCTCCGCGGTCATGAAGTCCGTGTACTCGACCCTGGTCAAGTACAAGGCCGACGGCTCGCTCGAGATGCTGAACGCGGAGTCGCTCACCACGACCGACTCGAAGACCTGGACCGTCAAGCTCAAGCCGGGCTGGACCTTCCACGACGGCACCCCGGTGACCTCGAAGTCCTACGTGGACGCGTGGAACTGGAACGCCAACATCGCCAACGCGATGGGCCTGTCGAGCTGGTTCGCCGACATCAAGGGCTTCGACAAGGTCCACCCCGAGAAGGAAGGCGCCAAGCCGGCCTCGGACAAGATGGACGGCCTGAAGATCGTGGACGACACGACCTTCACGATCGAGCTCTCGAAGCCGGTCCCGTACTTCGGTCACAAGCTCGCGTACATCCCGTTCGCGCCGCTGGCCGCGTCCTTCTACAAGGACCCGAAGGCCGCCGGCCAGGCCCCCGTGGGCAACGGCCCGTACAAGTTCAAGAGCTGGGACCACAAGAAGCAGATCGAGGTCACCCGCTTCGACGGCTACAAGGGCCCGAACAAGGCGAAGAACGGCGGTGTGCTCTTCAAGAACTACACCACCGTCGAGGCCGCGTACGAGGACCTGAAGTCCGGCAACCTGGACATCATCCGCCAGATCGGTCCGAAGGACCTTCCGGTGTACCGCGACGACCTGGGCGACCGCGCTGTCGACCAGTCGTACTCCGCGATCCAGACCATCGCCGTGGCTTACTACGCCGACATGTGGAAGAAGCCGAAGCCGATCGACCCGAAGGTCCTCCAGGGCCTGTCGATGGCGATCGACCGCGCCACCATCACCAAGACGGTGCTGAACGGCACGCGTGAGCCCGCGACCGGCTGGGTCGCGAAGGGCGTCCTGGGCTACCAGGAGAACGCGGCGGGCGACGTCACCAAGTTCGACCCCGCCAAGGCCAAGCAGCTCATCAAGGACGGCGGCGGCGTCCCGAACAACAAGATCTTCATCCAGTACAACGCCGACTCCGGTCACAAGGAGTGGGTGGAGGCCGTCTGCAACTCCATCCAGCAGGCGGTGGGTGTCCAGTGCACGGGCGACGGCAAGCCGGACTTCCAGGCTGACCTGACGGCCCGTAAGAACAAGCAGGTCAAGTCGCTGTACCGGTCGGGCTGGGTGCTCGACTACCCGGTGAACGCGAACTTCATCTCCGACCTGTTCCGCACCGGTGCCGACGGCAACCAGGGCGACTTCTCCAACAAGGAGCTGGACGCCAAGATCGCGGCTGCCGACTCCGTCAAGACGCTCGACGAGTCGGTCAAGGCGTACCAGGCCATCGAGAAGGACCTGGTCAACTACATGCCGTCGATCCCGCTCTGGTACTACAAGACCAACGCGGGCTACTCCGAGAAGGTCTCCGGCGTGAAGTTCGGACAGGACGGCGACCCGATCCTGTACGGCGTCGAGGTCCACAAGTAAACCCAAGCGTAGTCCGCATGCCGCGAACGGAGCCGGCCGCCTGACGGCCGGCTCCCTCGGCGCCTTACGCAGTGGCTGGGGGGCCCTTCCGCGACCCGAGCATGCCCGGAAACGGGCAGTGCTCCGTGGAGGGCCCCGTCGGCTGCCGCTGTGACATCTCAACGGAGGCATAATGGGGCGTTATGTCGCACGACGACTGCTCCAGATGATCCCGGTTTTCTTCGGGACCACCCTGCTGATCTTCCTCATGGTCTACAGCCTGCCGGGCGACCCCGTGGCGGGTCTGTTCGGCGACAAGGGCGCAGACCCCGCGACCCTCGCGAAGATCAGGCACGAACTCGGCCTGGATCAGCACATTCTCAAGCAGTACTGGGACTACATGTCCAACATCATCCTGCACTTCGACTTCGGGAAGCAGATCCGCAACGGTCGCCCCGTCACCGAAGTCCTGGGTGATGCCTTCCCGGTGACGCTCCAGCTGGCCGCACTGGCCTTCGCCTTCGAGTTGGTCTTCGGTGTCAGCCTCGGCATCATCGCCGGCCTCAAGGCCGGCCGCCTGGCGGACAACATCATCCTGATCTTCACGCTGCTGATCATCTCGGTGCCGGTCTTCGTCCTGGGCTTCATCATCAAGATGGTGTTCGCCTTCCAGCTGGGCTGGATGGAACCGAACGTCAGCAACGACCAGCTGTTCTCCGAGATGATCGCCCCGGCGGTCGTGCTCGGTGGCCTCTCGCTCGCGTACGTGGCCCGGCTGACCCGTACCTCGATGGCCGAGAACCTGCGCGCCGACTACATGCGCACCGCCGTCGCGAAGGGCCTGCCGAAGCGCCGCATCGTCGGTGTCCACCTGATGCGCAACTCGATGATCCCGGTCATCACCTTCCTCGGCACCGACATCGGCGCCCTGATGGGCGGCGCGGTCGTCACCGAAGGCATCTTCAACATCAAGGGTGTCGGCGGTCTCATCTACGAGTCGATCTCCCGCCGCGAAGGCAGCACGCTCGTCGGACTCGTCACCGTCCTGGTGATCGTCTACCTCTTCACCAGCCTGCTCATCGACCTGCTGTACGCGGTCCTGGACCCGAGGATCCGTTATGCCTGACGTGACCAAGACCGCGGCCACCGCCGAGGACGCCGTCGCCTCCCCCTCGCTGACGGACCCCGCGGGCGAGCAGGTCAACGAGAAGGCGCGCTCCCTGTGGGGCGACGCCTGGCGGGACCTGCGCCGCAACCCGTACTTCCTCGTGTCGTCCGTGCTGATCTTCTTCCTGCTGCTGATCGCGGTCTTCCCGGGCCTGTTCACCAGCGCGTCCCCCACCGTGGGCGACCTGGTCAAGCACTACAAGGGCGAGCCCGAGCTGAGCAAGATCGGTTCCGAGGGCTGGCTGGGCTACGACATCCAGGGCCGTTCCGTCTACGCCCGCCTGATCCACGGCACCCGTGCCTCGATCACGGTCGGCATCGCGGTCACCCTGATCGTGACCGTCGTCGGCAGCCTGGTCGGCATGATCGCCGGTTACTTCGGCGGCCTCGTCGACGCGTTGCTGTCGCGGCTCACCGACATCTTCTTCGGCATCCCGTTCCTGCTGGGCGCCATGGTCATCCTGCAGTCCTTCACCGAGCGCACCACCTGGGTCGTCGTCTTCGCCCTGGCGTTCCTCGGCTGGACCCAGATCACCCGCGTCATGCGCGGTGCGGTCATCACGGTCAAGCAGGCCGACTACGTCCACGCCGCCAAGGCGCTGGGCGCCGGCACGACGCGGATCCTGTTCAAGCACATCCTGCCGAACGCCATGGCCCCGGTGATCGTCGTCGCGACCATCGCGCTCGGCGGCTACATCTCGGCCGAGGCCACCCTGTCGTACCTCGGTCTGGGCCTCGCGTCCCCGACCGTGTCGTGGGGTGTCGACATCTCCGCCGGTGTTCAGGCGATCCGTACGTCGCAGCACATCCTGCTGTACCCGTCGATCATGCTGAGCATCACCGTCCTGGCGTTCATCATGCTCGGCGAAGCCGTCCGCAACGCCCTCGACCCCAAGCTGCGCTGAGGAGGGCGTACACCGTGAGCACCATTTCCAAGACCACGAACGTCCCCGCGCCGCGCGACGGCGACGGACACACCGGGCCGCTGCTGGAAGTCCGCGACCTGCACGTGGAGTTCCACACCCGTGACGGTGTGGCCAAGGCCGTCAACGGCGTCAACTACTCGGTCGACGCCGGCGAGACCCTCGCCGTCCTCGGCGAGTCCGGCTCCGGCAAGTCCGTGACCGCCCAGGCGATCATGGGCATCCTCGACATGCCGCCCGGCAGGATCCCGCAGGGCGAGATCCTGTTCCGCGGCCAGGACATGCTGAAGATGTCCAACGAGGAGCGCCGGAAGATCCGCGGCCGGAAGATCGCGATGATCTTCCAGGACGCGCTGTCCTCCCTCAACCCGGTCCTCACCGTCGGCTACCAGCTCGGCGAGATGTTCCGGGTGCACCACGGCCTGTCCAAGAAGGAGTCGACGGCCAAGGCCATCGAGCTGATGGACAAGGTCAAGATCCCGGCCGCCAAGGCCCGGGTCAGCGACTACCCGCACCAGTTCTCCGGCGGTATGCGCCAGCGCATCATGATCGCCATGGCGCTGGCCCTGGAGCCCGACCTGATCATCGCGGACGAGCCCACCACGGCGCTCGACGTGACGGTCCAGGCGCAGGTCATGGACCTGCTCGCGGAGCTGCAGCGCGAGTACAACATGGGTCTGATCCTGATCACCCACGACCTCGGGGTCGTCGCCGACGTCGCGGACAAGATCGCCGTGATGTACGCGGGCCGGATCGTCGAGCAGGCGCCGGTGCACGAGCTGTACAAGCGCCCGGCCCACCCGTACACCCGGGGTCTGCTGGACTCGATCCCGCGCCTGGACCAGAAGGGCCAGGAGCTGTACGCGATCAAGGGTCTGCCGCCCAACCTGCTGAAGATCCCGTCGGGCTGCGCCTTCAACCCGCGCTGCCCCAAGGCCACGGACCTGTGCCACACCGAGGTCCCGGCCCTGGTGCCGGTGACCGAGCAGGACGGCGGCGAGCTGCCGGGCCGCAAGAGCGCCTGCCACTTCTGGAAGGAGACGATCCATGGCTGACCTCAGCAAGAACGACAACGCCGGGGGCGTGTCCGAGGACGCTGCCGTGGCGGCCATCGAGACGCCGGCCCAGCGCGGCGAGCCGATCCTCCAGGTGCGCAACCTGCAGAAGCACTTCCCGCTGACGCAGGGCATCCTCTTCAAGAAGAAGGTCGGCGCGGTCAAGGCCGTGGACGGGGTCTCCTTCGACCTCTTCCAGGGCGAGACCCTCGGCATCGTGGGCGAGTCCGGCTGTGGCAAGTCCACGGTCGCCAAGCTCCTGATGAACCTGGAGCGCGCCACCGCGGGCGAGGTCTTCTACAAGGGCCAGGACATCACCCGGCTGTCCGGCCGCGCGCTGAAGGCCGTGCGCCGCAACATCCAGATGGTGTTCCAGGACCCGTACACCTCGCTGAACCCGCGTATGACGGTCGGCGACATCATCGGCGAGACCTTCGACATCCACCCCGAGGTGGCCCCGAAGGGCGACCGGCGCCGCAAGGTGCAGGAGCTCCTCGACGTCGTGGGTCTGAACCCGGAGTACATCAACCGGTACCCGCACCAGTTCTCCGGCGGTCAGCGCCAGCGCATCGGCATCGCCCGCGGCCTCGCGCTCAACCCGGAGATCATCATCTGCGACGAGCCGGTCTCGGCCCTGGACGTGTCCGTCCAGGCCCAGGTCATCAACCTGATGGAGAAGCTCCAGGACGAGTTCAACCTGTCCTACATCTTCATCGCGCACGACCTGTCGATCGTCCGGCACATCTCGGACCGCGTCGGCGTCATGTACCTGGGCAAGATGGCGGAGATCGGCACGGACACGCAGATCTACGACCACCCGACCCACCCGTACACCCAGGCGCTGCTGTCCGCCGTGCCGGTGCCGGACCCGGACGCCCGCGCGAACCGCGAGCGGATCATCCTCACCGGTGACGTGCCCTCGCCGGCCAACCCGCCGTCGGGCTGCCGCTTCCGCACCCGCTGCTGGAAGGCGCAGGAGAAGTGCGCCGTCGAGATGCCGGTCCTCGCGGTGCCGGAGCGCTTCCGCGGGCAGGACACCCCGGCCGCGCACGAGTCGGCGTGCCACTTCGCCGAGGAGAAGTCGGTGCTCGCCGTCTGATCCGTTTCCGTCGAGGCCTGCGAGGGCCCGTACGGAAGGCTGGACGACCAGGCCCCCGCCACCCCATCCGGGTGGCGGGGGTTCGTCGTTGCCGGGGGCGGGGCGGGGGTCTGCCGAGGGGCGGCTGACGGGGCGGCTGACAGGGCCGTTCATCCGGGCGCCGTAGAGGTGCACTCCCTCTGATGTCGGGTGATATTGGTCTCCAAGCCGCATTCGGGACGATCGGGAGGCACTCCATGCGCGGAGCCAGGTACGCCACGTGGGTCGCCCCGGTCGCCGCCGTCGCCCTCACGGCGACCGCCTGCGGTGGCGGCGGGAGCAGCGGCGGCGGGGGAGCGAACGG
Organism: Streptomyces laurentii; assembly: GCF_040635425.1. Lineage (NCBI taxonomy): Bacteria > Bacillati > Actinomycetota > Actinomycetes > Kitasatosporales > Streptomycetaceae > Streptomyces > Streptomyces laurentii. The sequence continues at coordinate 54,579 of NZ_JBEYHT010000045.1, forward strand.
CGTCGTGTCCTCCTCCTGGGGCGACCCGCAGAACCCCCTGGAGCCCGCGAACACCAACGAGGTGCAGGGCGGCAAGGTCCTCGACATGATCTTCCGCGGTCTCAAGAAGTACGACCCGAAGACCGGCGAGGCCAAGAACTGGCTGGCCGAGTCCATCACGTCGAGCGACTCCGCCCACTTCACGATCAAGGTCAAGAGCGGCTGGACCTTCTCCAACGGCGAGAAGGTGACCGCGAAGTCCTTCGTCGACGCCTGGAACTACGGCGCCGCCCTGAAGAACAACCAGAAGAACGCCTATTTCTTCGGCTACATCGAGGGGTACGGCAAGGTCCACCCCGACACCGGGGCGGCGACCGCGACCACTCTGTCCGGCCTCAAGGTCGTCGACGAGCAGACCTTCACCGTCACGCTGTCGCAGAAGTTCTCGACCTTCCCCGACACCCTCGGCTACGCGGCCTTCGCCCCGCTGCCCCGCGCCTTCTACGACGACCACGCGGGCTGGCTGGCCAAGCCGGTCGGCAACGGGCCCTACGCCGTCGACTCGTACACCAAGGGCTCGCAGATGGCCCTCAAGAAGTGGGACGGCTACCCCGGCGAGGACAAGGCGCAGAACGGCGGCATCACGCTCAAGGTCTACACCGACAACAACACCGCCTACACCGACCTGACCGCCGGCAACCTCGACCTCGTCGACGACATCCCCGCCGCACAGCTCAAGAACGTCGCGGCCGACCTCGGCTCCCGCTACATCAACACCCCGGCCGGCATCATCCAGACCATCGCGTTCCCCTTCTACGACCCGGCCTGGCACAAGCCCGGCCAGGAGAAGCTGCGCACCGGTCTGTCGATGGCCATCGACCGCAAGCAGATCACCGAGACGATCTTCCACAACACCCGTACCCCGGCCCAGGACTGGACCTCGCCGGTCCTCGGGCAGCAGGGCGGCTTCCGGAACGACCTGTGCGGCGCCGCCTGCGAGTACGACCCGGCGCAGGCCAAGAAGCTGGTCGCCGAGGGCGGCGGCATCCCCGGCGGCACCATGAAGATCACGTACAACGCCGACACCGGCTCCCACAAGGTGTGGGTCGACGCCGTCTGCAACTCCATCAACCGCTCGCTGGGCAACAACCGCGCCTGCGTCGGCAACCCCGTCGGCACCTTCGCCGACTACCGCAACCAGGTCACCCAGCACAAGCTCAGCGGACCGTTCCGGGCCGGCTGGCAGATGGACTACCCGCTCATCCAGAACTTCCTCCAGCCGCTGTACTACACGAACGCCTCCTCCAACGACGGCACGTACTCCAACCCGAAGTTCGACAAGCTCGTCGACCAGGCCAACGCCCAGACCGACCGCACCCAGGCCGTCAACACGTTCGTGGAGGCCGAGAAGGTACTGCGCGACGACATGGGCGCCATCCCGCTCTGGTACCAGAACGGCAGCGCCGGCTACTCGGACCGGATCGGGAACGTGGCCCTGAACCCCTTCAGCGTCCCGGTGTACGACCGGATCAAGGTCAAGTGACGCCGTAGCGGGGCCCGTGGCCCGCCGCGGCCCCCGTACCTCCAGGGCGGCCCGTACCGCCCGCCCGCCCCTCCCGGAGCCAACCCACCGGAGCCTCCCATGGGCCGTTACGTGATCCGGCGACTGCTGCAGATGATCCCGGTCTTCTTCGGCGCCACGCTGCTGATCTTCCTGATGGTGAACGTGATGGGCGACCCCATCGCCGGCCTGTGCGGCGAGCGCGCCTGCGACCCGGCCACCGCCGCCCAGCTGAAGCGGGAGTTCGGCCTCGACAAGCCGGTCTGGCAGCAATACCTGACCTACATGGGCAACGTCTTCACCGGGGACTTCGGCACCGCCTTCAACGGCCAGCCCGTCACCGAGCTGATGGCCTCGTCCTTCCCCGTCACCATCCGGCTCACGATCGTCGCCATCTTCTTCGAGATCGTCATCGGCATCACCCTCGGCGTCGTCACCGGGCTGCGCCGCGGCCGCCCCGTCGACACCACGGTCCTGCTGCTCACGCTGGTCGTGCTGTCCGTCCCCACCTTCGTCACCGGTCTGCTCGTCCAGCTGCTGTTCGGCGTCAAATGGGGCTGGATCAAGCCCGCCGTGTCACCCGAGGCCCCGTTCGACGAACTCATCGTCCCCGGGCTCGTCCTCGCCTCCGTGTCCCTCGCGTACGTCACCCGTCTGACCCGTACCTCGATCGCCGAGAACAAACGCGCCGACTACGTCCGTACCGCCATCGCCAAAGGCCTCCCACGGCACCGCGTCATCACCCGCCACCTGCTGCGCAACAGCCTCATCCCGGTGGTCACCTTCATCGGCGCCGACATCGGCGCGCTGATGGGCGGCGCGATCGTCACCGAGCGGATCTTCAACATCCACGGGGTCGGCTTCCAGATCTACAACGGCATCGTCCGCCAGAGCACCCAGACGGTCGTCGGCTTCGTCACCGTCCTCGTCCTGGTCTTCCTGGTGGCCAATCTGCTGGTCGACCTGCTGTACGCCGTCCTGGACCCGAGGATCCGCTATGCCTGAGCCGAGCGAACCGTTCGAGGAGGGCCGGGCCATCGCCGCCACCGGCGCCGGCGGCGCGGCGGACCTCGCCATGGCCGAGGCCGAGACCCTGGAGAGCGCCCCGGGCGCCGCCGAGGCGGCCGGTCCCGGCGGTCCCGGCGGCCCCAAGGCCTTCCGTAAGCCCCGCTCCCTGTGGTCCGACGCCTGGCACGACCTGCTGCGCAACCCGGTCTTCATCGTCTCGGCCCTGGTCATCCTCTTCCTTGTCGTCATCTCCGTGTGGCCCTCGCTCATCGCCTCCGGCGACCCCCTCGACTGCGACCTCGCCAAGGCCCAGGAGGGCTCCCAGCCCGGCCACCCCTTCGGCTTCGACGGCCAGGGCTGCGACGTCTACACCCGTACCGTCTACGGCGCCCGTACCTCCGTCACCGTCGGCGTCCTCGCCACCCTCGGCGTCGCGCTGCTCGGCAGCGTCCTCGGCGGCCTCGCGGGCTTCTTCGGCGGCGGCTGGGACGGCCTGCTGTCCCGGATCACCGACATCTTCTTCGCCATCCCCGTCGTCCTCGGCGGTCTGGTCCTGCTGTCGGTGGTCACCAGCAACACCGTCTGGCCGGTGATCGGCTTCATGGTGCTGCTCGGCTGGCCGCAGATCTCCCGGATCGCCCGCGGCTCCGTCATCACCGCCAAACAGAACGACTACGTCCAGGCCGCCCGCGCGCTCGGCGCCTCCAACTCCCGGATGCTGCTGCGCCACATCACCCCGAACGCGGTCGCCCCGGTGATCGTCGTCGCCACGATCGCGCTCGGCACCTACATCGCCCTGGAGGCGACCCTGTCGTACCTCGGCGTCGGCCTGAAGCCGCCGAACGTCTCCTGGGGCATCGACATCTCCGCGGCCTCCGCGTACGTCCGCAACGCCCCGCACATGCTGCTCTGGCCGGCCGGCGCGCTCGCCGTCACCGTGCTCGCCTTCATCATGCTCGGCGACGCCGTGCGCGACGCCCTCGACCCCAAGCTGCGGTAGGGAGTCCGCCCATGCTGCTCGAAGTCCGCGATCTGCACGTGGAGTTCCACACCCGGGACGGTGTGGCCAAGGCCGTCAACGGCGTCGACTACTCCGTCGACGCGGGCGAGACCCTCGCCGTGCTCGGCGAGTCCGGCTCCGGCAAGTCCGTGACCGCGCAGGCGGTCATGGGCATCCTCGACATCCCGCCCGGCCGCATCTCGGGCGGCGAGATCCGCTTCCAGGGGCAGGACCTGCTCAAGCTGAAGGAGGACGAGCGGCGGAAGATCCGCGGCGCGAAGATGGCGATGATCTTCCAGGACGCGCTGTCCTCCCTGAACCCGGTGCTCAGCGTCGGCGAACAGCTCGGCGAGATGTTCCGCGTCCACCGCGGACTGTCCCGCAAGGACGCACGCGCCAAGGCCATCGAGCTGATGGACCGGGTCCGCATCCCCGCAGCCCGGGAACGCGTCGGGCAGTATCCGCACCAGTTCTCCGGCGGTATGCGCCAGCGCATCATGATCGCTATGGCGCTGGCCCTGGAGCCCGACCTCATCATCGCGGACGAGCCGACGACCGCCCTCGACGTCACCGTCCAGGCCCAGGTCATGGAGCTCCTCGCGGAACTCCAGCGCGAGTACAACATGGGTCTCATCCTCATCACCCACGACCTCGGCGTCGTCGCCGACGTCGCGGACAAGATCGCGGTGATGTACGCGGGCCGGATCGTCGAGCAGGCGCCGGTGCACGAGATCTACAAGGCCCCCGCGCACCCGTACACCCGGGGCCTGCTCGACTCGATCCCGCGCCTGGACCAGAAGGGCCAGGAGCTGTACGCGATCAAGGGCCTGCCGCCCAACCTCCTCGCCATCCCGCCCGGGTGCGCCTTCCACCCGCGCTGCCCGCTCGCCCAGGACGTGTGCCGGACCGACGAACCGCCGCTGTACGACGTCACGGAATCGCCCGTGGCGCGCGCCAGCGCCTGTCACTTCTGGAAGGAGTGCCTCCATGGCTGAGGGGACGGGTGGGGTGAGGGGTGGAGTGTCGGGCGGGGGGACGGGTGCGGAGGCTGTCGGCGAACCGATTCTTCGCGTCCGCGATCTTTACAAGCACTACCCGCTCACCCGCGGCATCCTCTTCAAGAAGCAGATCGGCGCGGTCCGCGCGGTCGACGGCGTCGACTTCGACCTGGCCGCCGGCGAGACCCTCGGCATCGTCGGCGAGTCCGGCTGCGGCAAGTCGACCGTCGCGAAGATGCTCGTCAACCTGGAGCGGCCGACCTCCGGCTCCATCGCGTACAAGGGCGACGACATCACCAAGCTGTCGCCGCGCGCGCTCCGCGCCGTCCGCCGCAACATCCAGATGGTCTTCCAGGACCCGTACACCTCCCTCAACCCGCGCATGACGGTCGGCGACATCATCGGCGAACCCTTCGAGATCCACCCCGAGGTCGCCCCCAAGGGCTCCCGGCGCCGCAAGGTGCAGGATCTCCTCGACGTCGTCGGCCTCAACCCCGAGTACATCAACCGCTATCCGCACCAGTTCTCCGGCGGCCAGCGCCAGCGCATCGGCATCGCCCGCGGCCTCGCCCTCCGGCCCGAGATCATCGTCGCGGACGAGCCGGTGTCCGCCCTCGACGTCTCCGTGCAGGCGCAGGTGGTGAACCTGCTCGAACGGCTCCAGGACGAGTTCGGCCTGTCGTACGTCTTCATCGCCCACGACCTGTCGATCGTGCGGCACATCTCCGACCGGGTCGCCGTCATGTACCTCGGCCGGATCGTCGAGACCGGCTCCGACGCCGAGATCTACGACCACCCGACGCACCCCTACACCCAGGCCCTGCTGTCCGCCGTGCCCGTCCCCGACCCGGCGGCCCGCGAACGCCGTGAGCGCCTCATCCTCACCGGCGACGTCCCCTCCCCGGCCAACATCCCCTCCGGCTGTCGCTTCCGCACCCGCTGCTGGAAGGCCCGCGAACGCTGCGCCCTCGAAGTCCCGCTGCTCGCCGTCCCCGCCGTCTTCCGGGACACCCCGACCCCGGCCGCCCACGACTCGGCCTGCCACTTCGCGGAAGAAAAGCGTGTGGTGCCGCCTGAGACCCCACGGCCTGAGAACCGCCCGCCGGAGTCCCGCCCGGGCGAGTGAGAGCGTGGGCGAGTGAGGGCGTGTGCCCACGCGCCCTTGTCCGGATCCGGCGCGACCGAGAGTATCGGCACCGTGACTGCAACACGTTCGGCACGCCTCGTCGGCGCCGCCTTATGCGCGGCCCTCGCCCTCGTCATCGTCGTCTGGCTGCTGCGGGACCTCGCCGTCTTCGGCCCCTCCGACGGCCTCCTCCGCGTCTGGATCGGCGACGGCGACGCCGTCGGCCACGACTTCCCCGCCACCTCGCTCGTCGACCCGCTCCTGCTCGTCGCCTACACGGCCGCCGCCGTCACGTCCCTCCGCTCCCCGCTCGCCGCACCCGTGTTCACCGTCGTCGGCGTGCTCACGATCGCGCTGCGGCTGCCCGGCCTGTGGGCCGCCGGCACCGAGACCCTGGTCACGACCGTCCTGAGCCTCGGGCTCGCCACCGGCCTCGTGGTGACCGCCGCGGCGGGCCGCCGCGTCGACCGCCTCGGCGAGTCCGGCACCGCCCGCCGCCCCCGCCGCGGGCCCTCGACCGCCGCCGGCGTGCTGTGCCTGGTCGCCGGACTGGCCCTGACCGGCTGGGAGTTGCGGCTGGCCCGGCTGCTGCCGTCCGAGTTCACGGTCGCCCGCTTCACCGGCGCGCGCACCGTGCTGCTGTCCACGCTCGCCGTACCGCCCGGCTGGCTGAACGCCGTCCTCGTCCTGCTGCTCCTGACCGCCGCGGGCCTCGCCTTCGCCCGCGCCCGGTCCACCCGGCCGCTCGGCCTGGCGGCGGGACTGCTGCTCGCCGGATACGGGATCACGGGCGTCGCGGCGGCCCTGCGGCCCGCCTGGTACGTGACCGTGCCCACGCCGGTCCTCACCACCGGGCCGTACGAGCTGACGGCCCTGTACGCGCTGCTCGCCGGTGTCGCCGTCCTCGTCCTGCTCGGCGGCACCTGGCGCCCCCGCCCGTCCCCGTACCGCGCGTCCCCGGGCCTGCCCCCGGCACCGCCGGCGCACCGGCCGCCGGGGTGGTGACCGGCGGCCGGGGTACCGGTCGCTACTAGCGATCCATCCCCAACGACCGCTTCAGGAAGTCGACTTGGAGCAGGAGCAGGTTCTCCGCGACCTGCTCCTGCGGAGTCATGTGGGTGACGCCGGACAGGGGCAGGACCTCGTGGGGGCGGCCCGAGGCGAGGAGGGCGGAGGAGAGACGCAGGGTGTGGGCGGCGACCACGTTGTCGTCGGCCAGGCCGTGCACGACCATCATCGGCCGGGCCGGCTCCCGGGCCTCGCTCAAACCGGCTTCCGTCACCAGGGAGTTGGCCGCGTAGACGGCCGGATCCTCGTCGGGCATGCCGAGGTACCGCTCGGTGTAGTGGGTGTCGTACAGCCGCCAGTCCGTGACCGGCGCCCCCACCACCGCCGCGTGGAAGACGTCGGGCCGGCGCAGGGCCGCGAGTCCGGCGAGGTAACCGCCGTAGGACCAGCCGCGGATCGCGACCCGGTCCAGGTCCAGCGGGAAGCGCCCGGCCAGCGCGTGCAGCGCCTCGATCTGGTCGTCGAGGGTCAGGCCGAAGTCGCGGGCGATCGACTTCTCCCACGCGGGGGAGTGGCCCGGGGTGCCGCGGCCGTCCGCGACGATCACCGCGAAGCCCTGATCGGCGAACCACTGCGACGTGAGGTACGCGTTGTGCGCGGCCAGCACCCGCTGCCCGTGCGGCCCGCCGTACGGGTCCAGGAGCACCGGCAGCGGCCCGTCGCCCTCCGACCAGGCCGACGGCAGCAGGACCGCGCACGGGATCCGCCGCTCGCCCGCCACGGTGAGCCGCGCCCGCGCCGTGAGCACCGGCTTCTGGGCGTACGAGGCGATCTCGGCGACCCGTACGCCGTCCCGCAGCACCCGCACCGCGCTGCCCGGGGCGTCGGGCCGTGCCGAGGACAGGACGGTCACCGCGCCGGACCGTACCGCCGTGTGCACCCCGGGCCCGTCCGAGAGCCGTTCCACGCCTCGCTCGCCCACCCGGTACACATGGATCTCACCGGTCTCGGGATCCTCGCCGGCCCCGCGGGCCGCACCCGCAGACGCCGAGACGAGGATGTCGTCCTCGCCGACGTCGAGGACCGCCCGCACATGCAGCCGGGCGTCGGTCAGGACCCGGTCGCCGACCGCGAGGGCCCGCGCGCCGCTCTCGTCCGTGACCCGTACGAGCCGTCCGTCACGCGTCCACGCCGGAATTCCGGCGAACAGTTCCAGCCATGTCGGATCCTTGTCCACGCGCAGTTCCGTGGTGGTCCCCGTCTCCGGGTCGACCGTCAGGTACACCTGGGTCCGCTGATCCCTCGCCTGCACGAGCAGCAGCGGAGCGCCGCCGGCCGACCAGTGGACGCGGGCCAAATACGGGAAGAGGGCCCGGTTCCACAAGACCTCGGTGCGATTTCCGGACAGATCCACGACGAAGAGCCCGACCTCCGCGTTGGGGGTCCCCGCGGCCGGATACGCCACCGGGGAAGGCTCCCGATCCGGCCGCGCCGGGTCCGCGATCCACCACCGTCGCACCGGCCGTTCGTCGACCCGCGCGACCAGCAGCCGGTCCGACCCGGGCGACCACCAGAAGCCGCGCGAGCGGTCCATCTCCTCCGAGGCGGCGAACTCCGCGAGTCCGTACGTGACCGACTCGGTGCCCTCCTCCGGCTCCGCGAGGGCCCGGTCGCCCGTGCCGTCCGTGCTGGTCAGACGCAGTGCGCCGGACGCCGCGTAGGCCACGAACCGTCCGTTTGGCGAGGGCCGCGGGTCGATCACCGGGCCCTGGGCGGGGAGTTCGCGCGCCGTGCCGGCCCGCAGGTCCGCCGTGAACAGCCGGCCCGACAAGGCGAACGCCGCCAACTCCGCGGCCCCGTCCACCGCGTAGCCCACGATGCCCGCGGAACCCTCCCGGCTGCGCTCCCGGCGGGCCCGCTCCTCCGGCGACAACTCCTCGGCCGCGCCCGAGAGAAGGGCCTCCGGGTCGGCCACCAGACGCTCCACCGGACCGGCCGGTCCGGTCAGGTCGAGCAGCCACAAGCGGTGCGAGCGGTCCGTCCCCGCGTCCCGCTCCGAAGGAGTGTCCGAAAGTGTCTCCGAGGGCGCTCCGCCCCCGAATTCCGGGCCGGAGCGGACGAAGAGCACCCGCTCGCCGTCCGGCGAGACGGTGAAAACGCGCGGGGCGCCGAGGGAGAAACGTCCCGTCCGGGCGTACTGACGGGGGAACGAAAGCGGTTCACGGGGTGAACGCGAGGGCGAAGGCAGGGGGGAAGTCATGTGACCGAAACTAGTGGCCGTGCGCCCCCTCATGCCCCCGTACACCAACCAATGCCTTGGCACGGATAGTTATGATCCGTAGCACTAGGTGGGTAGTAGACATCCACTGGCACATGCCAACCGAACGTCCGACCGAAGAAGTGTGGAGGTGAACCGCCGTGGCACTCTCGATCTCGGTGGTGGTGCTGCTGGCGATCGTCGTCTTCCTGCTGATCCGGAAATCCGGTCTCAAGGCTGGTCACGCGGCGGTCTGTGCTCTCCTGGGCTTCTATCTCGCGAGTTCGTCCATCGCCCCGTCGGTGAGCACGCTCACCACGAACGTGGCCAACATGATCGGCGGCCTCAAGTTCTGACGGGCGCGCCCCGATCCTCGTACTCCGGCCTTCACGTTCCGGTCGCGACGCCGTGACCGGGACCTTGTGACGGGAACCCCGTGGCGAGAACCTCGTGGCGGGAACTCCGTGATCGTCACGTGGTGGCCGCTTCCGTGTGATCACCGCCTCGTGATCGTTCCGACCCGGCGGCGGCGAGGCACGGCCTGCCGCTCCGCCGGGGGCACCGCCTCGTAGGCTGGAGCCATGACGGAACTCCCTGCCCGTCGTCTGCTTCTGGTGCACGCGCACCCGGACGACGAGTCGATCAACAACGGCGCCACCATGGCCAGGTATGCGGCCGAGGGTGCCCTCGTGACCCTCGTGACCTGCACCCTGGGCGAGGAAGGCGAGGTCATCCCGCCCGACCTGGCGCACCTCGCACCCGACCGGGAGAACCGGCTCGGGGAGTTCCGCGTGGGCGAACTCGCCGCCGCGATGCGCCGCCTCGGCGTCACCGACCACCGCTTCCTCGGCGGCGCGGGCCGCTTCCGCGACTCCGGGATGATGGGCGTCGAGCAGAACCACCGCCCGCACGCCTTCTGGAACACGGACGTCGACACCGCCGCCCCGTACCTGGTCGAGGTGATCCGCGAGACCCGCCCCCAGGTCCTCGTCACGTACGACCCCGACGGCGGCTACGGTCACCCCGACCACATCCAGGCCCACCGGGTCGCCACGCGCGCCGCGGAGCTGGCCGCCGACCCCGCGTACCGGCCCGATCTCGGCCCCGCGCACGCCATCGCCAAGATCTACTGGAACCGGGTCCCGCGACCGGTCGCCGAGGCCGGTTTCGCCCGCCTGCGCGCCGAGGGTTGCGCGTTCCCGGCGGAGGCCACGATCGAGGACCTCCCCGGCGTCGTCGACCCGTCCCGGATCACCGCCGAGATCGACGGCGGGACGGACCTCACGGACGCCGGCACAGACCTCGCGGACGCCGGCAGGGAGCCCGGGACGGGCTCTGGAGCGGGCTCGGCGGTCGGGGGCGGGTACGCCGCCCGCAAGGCCGCCGCGATGGCCGCGCACGCCACCCAGGTGACCGTCGACGGCCCCTTCTTCGCCCTCTCCAACAACCTCGGCCAGCCCCTCTTCACCACCGAGTACTACGAGCTCGTCCAGGGCGCCCCGGGAGCCCCCGCCGGCACCCGTGAGACCGACCTCTTCGCGGGCCTGCCGGGGCTTTCGGACACGGACGGGGGAGCGGCGGGCGCATGAAGTTCCGTTACGTCTGGTACGTCCTGCTCGTCGTCCTCGGCGCCCTCGTCGGCATCGCGGGCTCGCTCGTCCAGGCCGCCTGGTTCCCCGGCGGCGTCCTGCTGGCCCTGCTCGCCTCCGCCGCCGTCTTCTACGGCGGCCTGCGCGCCACCGGCACCCAGCTCGGAGTCGTGTTCGCGGGTGCGGGCTGGCTGGTCACCATCGTGCTGCTCAGCCTCGGACGCCCGGAAGGCGACGGGCTGTTCGGCGGCGGCCTCGGGGAGATGGTGTTCCTGCTGGGCGGAATGGCCCTCGCTGTGATGTGTGCCACGATGTCCAGAGTGGCCCCACCAGCCCCGTGAGCAGGCGGAGTTGACGTAGAGACGTCTTGACTTCCGCCGGTTCTTCCCGACGGATTCCCGCCGGGTCGGGTACGGACCGGCGGCGGCCAGTATGGTGGTGCGCGCCGCCGGACCCGCCCGGATCAGCACGAGCATCAGCAAGAGCGGGCGGCGGAGCCAACCGGGAGATCCTGCTTTGAGTCGTGAAACTGGTCGAGAGACTGACCGTTCCTCCTCCGGCGCCCAGGGGCGCGGAGGAGCCGCGTACCCCTCGGGCACCACGCCGTACGGCCTTCGCCCCGGCCAGGAGTCGGCCGAGGAGCCCGTCACCGCGCCGCCGGAGGAGCCCAAGACCGAGACGACGCTGACCACCCGGATCCGGATCAACATCCCGGGTTCGCGTCCGATCCCGCCCGTGGTCGTCCGCAAGCCGGTCGGTGACGCCTCGTCGGCTCCCGCCGCCGAGGACGCCCCGGCCGCGCCCCCCGCCGGGCGTGCCGCCATCGAGCCCATCCGCCCGGAGCCCGTGCCGGAGCCGGCCCCCGCGGCCGAGCCCGTCCAGGGCGGCGCGGCGGACGACAAGCCCGCCAGCGACTGGTTCGCCCCGCGCAAGCCGTCCGCCAACGCGCCGAAGCCCGTGGCCGCCATCGAGTCGATGCAGGCGCAGGCACCGGCGCCCGCGCCGTCGTCGTCCGGCCTGAGCGGGCTCGGCGCCGGTCCACAGGCGACCACCCCGGCCGCCGGTACCCCCGGCTTCACCGGCTCGGCCTCGGACGGCGTCCCGTCGGCCGCGAGCACCACCCAGAGCATGCCGGTGGTCACCGCCGCCATGACGGGCGGTCCCGGCCACACGCCCGCCCAGGGAACCCCCGTCTTCACCCCGGAGGCCGCGCCGGCGCCCACGCCGTACGACGACGGTCCCGGCAGGACCCCGGCCGCGGGTACGCCCGTGATCGGCGGCCCGGCGGCTCCCATGGGTCCGACCACCGGCCCCGCCACCGGCTCCAGCCGGGTCACCGCCGCGCCGACCGGCCCGCGGGGCGGGATGGCTCAGGGCGGCATGGGCCAGGGCGGTATGGGCCAGGGCGGTATGGGGCAGGGCGGTATGGGGCAGGGCCAGGCGGCCCCCCGTATGTCCGACGACACCGCGATCCTCACCCCGCAGCCCCCGGCCCCCGTCCCGGGTCCGGTCGGCGGCCCGGTGGGCGGCGGCGCGAAGCGCGGCCAGGCGGCGGGCGAGCGGGGCAACGTCTCCGGCGCGACCGTCAACAGCGGCGTGCCCGCGGGCGCCCCGGCGGCCCAGGAGGCGGCTCCCCGGCCCACGCCGGCGGCCACGGCGAAGCCGGTGAAGAAGCGTTCCAAGCTGATGCTCGCCTGTGTCGGCGTCGTCGGCCTGGGCGCGGTCGCCTACGGCGCCGGCCTCCTTCTCAACCACGCCGACGTCCCCAAGGGCACCACGGTCCTCGGCGTCGACATCGGCGGCGGTACGAAGGAAGAGGCCGTCGCCAAGCTGGAGGCGACCCTGGGCAAGCGCGCCCACGCCCCGATCCAGCTCAAGGTCGACGGCAAGACGGTGCAGCTGGCCCCGGACAAGGCGGGTCTCGCCCTGGACGCCCAGGAGACCGTGCGCGAGGCCGCGGGCAGCGACTACAACCCCGTCTCGGTCGTCAGCTCCCTCTTCGGCGGCCAGCGGGTCGCGCAGCCGGTGATCCCGGTCGACGAGGAGAAGCTCGGCGTCGCCCTGACCGACCTGGCGGGCACCTCCGGGTCCGTCAAGGAGGCCACGATCGTCTTCGCGCCGGGCAAGGTCACTGCGGTCGAGGGCAAGGCGGGCAAGGGCCTGGACGTCCAGCGCTCGATGATCTCGGTCAAGGACGCCTACCGCACCCAGGTCGAGACGGGCAAGCCCAACACCGTCGAACTGCCCGTCGTCACCCGTCGTCCCACGGTCTCCAAGGCCGAACTCGACCGGGCGATGGAGGAGTTCGCGCAGCCCGCGATGTCCGGCCTGATCACCATCAACGCCGGCAACGCGAAGATCGACTTCGGCCCGCAGCGGTCGCTGCCGCAGATCCTGTCGGTGAAGGCGATCGACGGGCATCTGATCGAGGTCTACGACAAGAAGGCCATCACCAAGCTGCTCGACGGTGTCTTCGACGGCGTCATGGTCACCAAGGGCGACGGCACCAAGCACCAGGTCAACGCCGACGACGTCGCCTTCGTGATGCGCGACGCCCTGCGCGGCAAGACCAAGACGGAGCGGACGCGCACGATCGACCTCTCGGGCAACGGCTGACAGCTCCCGCACGCTGACGCGACCGCGCCCCGCACCGATGTTTCGCATCGGTGCGGGGCGCGGTCGTGGATGGGGCCTCCGGGCATGGAGAGGGAGGGAACGTCACGCGCGTGGCATCCGGCAGACAGTGGTAGGGATTGCGTGGATCTGTCCAGAGGGCGTAAGCCTCCCATAGCGGACGAACGGTATCTGGGGCAGGCTCGGGGCGTGCGATGTACTGGAAGCACACCCCGTACCACCCAGCTCCGGAGGTCCCCGTGCCGGCAACCAGGAATTCCAAGATCTACCTCGTCGGTGGAGGTGTGGCCTCGCTCGCCGCGGCGGCCTTCCTCGTGAGAGACGCGGGTGTCCCCGGGGAGAACGTGCACATCCTGGAGCAGCTGTCGATCGTCGGCGGGTCCATGGACGGCGCTCCCGCGCCCACGCCCGAGGGCGGATACGTCACCCGCGGCGGCCGGATGTTCGAGGAAGAGCACTACGTCTGTCTCTGGAACCTCCTGGAGACCATCCCGACCCTCGACGACCCCGCGGTCTCGGTGCGGCAGGAGATGCTCGCCTTCAACATCGAGCACCCCACGAACGCCAAGGCCCGGATCATCAACGCCGACCGCACCATCGCCGACGCCGCCCGGCTCGGCCTGGACGCCCGCGACCGTGCCGACATGACCCGGCTGCTCGCGCTGCCCGAACGGGTCATCGGCGCCCGCCGCATCGACGACTTCTTCCAGCCGCACTTCTTCACCACCAACTTCTGGTGCATGTGGCGCACGACGTTCGCCTTCCAGACCTGGCACTCGGCGATCGAACTGAAGCGGTACTTCCTCGCCTTCGTGCAGGAGTTCGACCGCATCCACACCCTGTCCGGTGTCCGGCGCAGCAAGTACAACCAGTACGACTCCGTCATCCGGCCGATCAAGGAGTGGCTCGCCGCCAAGGGTGTCCGCACCGACTTCGGCGTGACCGTCGCCGACGTGGAGTTCTCCGACCCCGCCGCGCGCCGGATCTCCCGGCTGCGTCTGGAACGGGACGGCGCCAAGGCCGAGACGATCGAGCTCGGCGAGGACGACTACGCGTTCCTGACCATCGGGTCCATGACCGCCGACGCCACGTACGGCGACCGCTCCACCGTTCCCGAGCTGATCCGTGACAAGCGGGACGGCTCCTGGCGGCTGTGGGAGTCGATCGCCAAGCAGGCGCCGGACTTCGGCCGCCCCACCGCCTTCTGCGGCAACATCGACGAGACCAAGTGGGAGTCCTTCACCCTCACCATGACCGGCCGTACCCTCCTGGACCGCATCCAGGAGTACACCGGCAACGTGCCCGGCGAAGGTGCCCTGATGACCTGGAAGGACTCGGGCTGGCTGCTGTCGATCGTCGTGCCCGCCCAGCCGCACTTCCGGGATCAGGAAGAGAACACGTACACCCTCTGGGGGTACTCGCTGTTCGGCGACGTACCCGGTGACCACGTCCCGAAGAAGATGGACGACTGCACCGGCGCCGAGATCCTCGACGAACTCCTCGGCCATCTCGGCTTCGACGACATCGCGGACGAGGTGCGCGCCACCACCAAGGTCACCACCGTCCAGATGCCGTACATCGACGCCCAGTTCCAGCGCCGCGTCGTCGCCGACCGCCCCCGCGTCGTACCGGAAGGCGCCGAGAACTTCGCCTTCCTCGGCCAGTTCGTCGAGATCCCCGAGGGCGTCGTCTTCACCGTCGAGTACTCGGTCCGCGCGGCCATGATGGCCGTCTACCAGCACTTCGGCCTCGACAAGGAGAAGATCCCGTCGGTCTACCGCGGCCTGGCCGACGCCAAGACCGCCTGGTCCGCGCTGAAGACCGCCTTCGCGTGACGGTTCCGGTGGCGGCTCCGTCGTCACCGCCGGGAGGGACCAGCGGGGCATGAGCCCTCACCACGCTCTGTCCGTCCAGCGCGCCGGCCAGCCGCTCCAGGTGGTCGTGCCAGTCGGCCAGCCGTGGCCGTTCCC
>NZ_JBEYHT010000046.1:0-68146 GCF_040635425.1 Streptomyces laurentii
GTCGGCGCCTCCGGATCGTGGACGAGCAGCGGCCGTACGCCCGCCTCGCGCAGCGCCCGGTCGTGGCGACCGGGAAGGTTTGCCGGGCGTCGCGAGCCGGTGAACCTTTCCGGTCGCAGCACTAGTCACACTCAGGTGAAGCACGCGCGAGGGGCGCGCCCGTCGTCACGGGCGCGCCCCTCGGTGCTGTGTGCGGGCGGGGTCAGTTGTGCCCGAAGCGCTTCTGGCGGCCCTTGCGGGCCATGTCGCCCGGGGTGACCTGGCTGGTGCGCTGCTCCGACTGGGCCTCGATCGAGGACCGCTGCGCCTGCTGCGTGCCGCGTTCGGCCTGCGAGGTGCGCTGCTGCTGTTGCTGACTGCGGTCCTGCTTGCGGTTCTTGGCCATGGGGGTGATGCCTCCTCGTAGGGGGTCTAAAGGCCGGGGCCGCTGTCAGACTCACATACGGTACGAGGGGTCGCATTTTGGATCATTACGGACCGTAAGCACCGCCCGGAAGTGAGATTCGCCACGCCGATGATCCAGTTCCGGACCTCAACCCCACCCCGGTCGGGCAGACTCGAAGGATCCTGGAGCACATCCGATCCCGAGATCCCCGAAGAGTTGGGCGAAAGAGGGTGGAACACGTGGACCGATGCGTCGTCCTGGTGGACGCCGGCTACCTGCTGGGCGCAGCTGCCAGTCTCCTCGCGGGCGAGCCGGCCCGCGCGCGGATCACCGTCGACCACGCGGCGCTCGTCCGGCAGCTGCGCGAGTGCGCCGAGGCCGACACCCGGCTGCCCCTGCTGCGGATCTACTGGTTCGACGGCGCGCCCGGCCGCTCGCCCCAGCCCGAGCACCGCAGGCTGCGCGTGCTGCCCCGGGTCACCGTCCGGCTGGGCGCCCTGACCCGCAGCGACGGCCGCTGGGCGCAGAAGGGCGTCGACGCGGCCATGCACACCGAGCTGACCGAGCTGTCCCGCAACCGCGCCTGCTCCGACATCGTCCTCGTCACCGGCGACGGCGATCTGCTGCCCGGCCTGATGTCCGCCAAGGAACACGGCGTCGCCGTCCACCTGTGGGCCGTCCAGGCCGCCGACGGCGACTACAACCAGTCCGAGGACCTGGTCGCCGAGGCCGACGAACGCCGGGTGCTCGACCGGGCCTGGATCACCCGGGCCATCCGCGCCAAGGAGCTGGGCGGATCGTGCGCCCCGCCGCCCGTGCCCCGCCCCGAGATCGCCGCGATCCTCTCCGCGCCGCTGCCCGAGTCCGGACTCTCCTCCGCCGAACGGGCCGCCGCGCCGGCCGACGCCGCCCCGGCCCCCGCCTCCGGGCCGGACCGGAACGGGGACCAGGGGCCGGGCCCGGGCCCCGGTCCGGGCCGAGGCGGCGAGCCGGAGCCCGCACGCGAACCGGAACCGGAGTACGCGGGGGTCCGCGGCGGCGACACCGACCGGGAGACGAACGGGGAAGGGGCCGCCGGAATCCAGGTGAACGGTTCGGCCGTGCCCGCACCCGCGAACGGCAAGGCCGTCCCCACTCCCAAGGACCTCGCCGGACTCCGCGGCCCCGCCACCGCCCTCGCGCCCGCCCCGCAGTCCGCCGCCACCCTGCGCTGGTCCTCCGACCGCGGCTGGATCGACCGCCCCGCGTCGCTCGGCGAACCCGCCGAGACCGCGTCCCTGCCCACCCTCGCCCAGCTCACCAGCGCCGAACAGCGCTGGGCCGACCGCGAGGAGGACATCACCACCGTCGGCGGCGACCCCTACGAGGTCGGCCAGGTGTTCGCCCGGCGCTGGCTCGACCGGCTGCCCGAGCCCTCCCACGTACCGAAGCTCGCCGCCATGTACCCGCGCATCCCGCACCGCATCGACGGCGAACTCCTCCGCTACGCCGCCCGCTTCGGCCTGCTCGCCCACAAGGACGACCAGATCGACGAGCACGACCGGTATGCGATCAGGGCCGGATTCTGGCGCGAGATCGATCTGCACGCGGCCACCCGACACGCCCCCGCGCCCGAGGAGAACGGGCGGACCCCGTAGGCTGCTCCCTCGTGAGTACGGTGTGCGAGGTGCGGGATCTGGTCAAGACGTACCCCGCCACACGCGGCAGGCGCGGTACCCCCGCGACCCCCGAGGTGCGGGCCACCGACGGCATCAGCCTCGATGTGCGCGGCGGGGAGATCTTCGGCCTGCTCGGCCCCAACGGCGCCGGCAAGTCCACCCTGGTCCGCCAGCTCACCGGACTGATGCGCCCCGACTCCGGCACCGTCCGCCTCCTCGGCCACGACGTGGTGCGCCACCCCGAACGCGCCGCCCGGCTCCTCGCCTACCTCGGCCAGGAGTCCACCGCCCTCGACGAACTGACCGTCGCCCTCGCCGCCGAGACCACCGGCCGGCTGCGCGGGCTCGGCCTCCTTGAGGCCCGCGCCGAACGCGACGCCGTCCTCGACGAACTGGGCCTGACCCCGATCGCCGGCCGGCCGCTGAAGAAGCTCTCCGGCGGCCAGCGCCGGCTCGCCTGCTTCGCCGCCGCCCTCGTCGGCGAACGGTCCGTCCTCGTCCTCGACGAGCCCACCACCGGCATGGACCCGGTCGCCCGTCGCGCCGTGTGGGCCGCCGTCGACCGGCGCCGCGCCGACCGCGGCACCACCGTCCTGCTCGTCACCCACAACGTCATCGAGGCCGAGACCGTCCTCGACCGGGTCGCCGTCATCGACCGCGGCCGCGTCATCGCCTGCGACACCCCCGCCGGACTCAAGGAACGCGTCGCGGGCGAGGTCCGCGTCGAGCTGGTGTGGCGCGAGCGGGCCCCGCTCGACCTCCCCGAGGTGGCCGCGCTGCGCGAACTCGCCCAGGAGTCGGGCCGCCGCTGGGTGCTGCGGCTCGCCCCGGACGAGGCCCGCGCGGCGGTCGCCGCGGTGACCGGCGGGGCGGCCTTCGCCTCGCTCGACGACTTCACCCTGGCCACGCCGAGCCTGGAGGACGTGTACCTGGCGCTCGGCGGGCAGGCCCGGGGACTGGTGAAGGCGTGACGGACCCGAGGTCCCGCGCGGTGCCGTACGGTGTGCCGCGCGCCATGCCGGGGAAGCCGGCGCGCGAGGCGACACCCGAGACGTACGAGTGGACTGTCAGGAGCTGGACGAGTTGAGCACCCTGCCCGCCGAGGCCCCGGCCGCCGCCGTGGCCGGTCCGGCCCGGGACGAGGAACCGGGCGCCGCGCCGCTCGCCCCCCGCGCCCGGCTGCTGCCCGCCCTCGGCGCCGTCTACCGCGCCCAGCTCTCGCGCGCCCGGGTCTCCCGTATCCCGTTGCTCTTCGTGGCCACCTTCCAGTCCGTCGGCATCATGATCCTCATGCGCGGGGTCGTGGACGGCGGCTCGGAGGCCCGGGCCGTGGTGGCCGGCTCCGCCGTCCTCGTCGTCGCCTTCGTCGCGCTCAACCTGCTCGCCCAGTACTTCGGGCAGCTCCGGGCCGGCGGCGGACTCGACCACTACGCCACCCTCCCGGTGCCGCCCGCCGCCGTGGTCCTCGGCGCGGCCGGCGCGTACGCCTCCTTCACCGTGCCCGGCACCGTGCTCACCGCCGTCGCCGGCTCCGTCCTCTTCGGGCTGCCACTCGGCCACCTGTGGATCCTCGCGGCCGTCGTCCCGCTGTCCGGGGCGGCGCTCGCCGGACTCGGCGCCGCCCTCGGCCTGCTCGCCCCCCGGCCGGAACTGGCCACCCTGCTCGGCCAGCTCGGCATGTCCGCGGCCCTGCTCCTCGGCGTCCTGCCCGCCGACCGGATGCCCGGCCCGATCGCCTGGGCCCGCGACCTGCTGCCCTCCACGTACGGGGTGGAGGCTCTGGCACGCGCCTTCGACCCCCACCCGGACTGGCCGGTGGTCGGCCTCGACCTCGCGGTGTGCGGGGCGGTGGGCGTCGTCTCGCTCGTGGTGGCGACCTGGGCCTACCGCCGGGCCGCGGTGCGCTGATCCGCGCAGGGCGTCGACGAAGGTCGCGAGCGCGGCCTTGCCGACCGCGCACTCGTCCCGGTGCGGGAGCGGCAGGAAGCCCGAGGGCGGCTCCAGCTCCGCCTCGAAGACCTCCCCCTGGCGCGGGAAGAGGCGGGAAGCCCCGTTGGACGGGTTCCACCGGGTCTGGTCGTCCGTCACGTCGTACCGGCTCATGGCGGCTCCTCGTCCGGATGATCTTGGCGGGGCGGCGTATCCGGTCCGATGCGCCGAGGCGGCCCACAGGGACACCTGGCACGATGGCGTCGTGACCGCACCCCTGACGCCTCCGCACCAGCCGCCGCCCGATCCCTGGTCCGCGAACCCGCCGGAGCCGCCCGACGGCGGGCCTGGTGTCGCGGCCGAGGTCCGGCAGGCCGTCGTGGTCGCCCTCGCCTCGGGTGTGGCCGGCGCGCTGCTCGGGCTGCTGTGGCTGTGGCTGGCGCCGCGGGTCGGCCTGATCTCCGACGGCAAGGCGGTCTACCTGCGCAACAGCGAGGCGGAGGCGGCCGTCGGCGGGGACGGGACGTTCATCCTGCTCGCCCTCGGCTTCGGGGCCGTGGCCGCGGCCCTGGCCTTCCTGGTGCACCGGCGCGGCGGCGTCCCGCTGGTGTTCGGCCTCGCCGCGGGCGGGGTGCTCGGCTCGCTGCTCGGATGGGGCGTGGGCGTCTGGTTCGGACCGGGTCAGGACGTCGTCGCCCACGCCAAGGCGGTCGGGCCCAAGGTCCCCTTCGACGCGCCGCTCGAACTCAACATGGCGGCGGCGGCGATGCTGGCCTGGCCGATCGGCGCCATGCTCGTCCACCTGGTGCTCACGGCCCTCTTCGGGCCCCGTGAACCGCGGCCGGCCGAGGACTTCCCGGCCTGGCCGCCGCTGCCGACGCCGCAGGCCCCGCCGCACTGAGTCCGGCCGTCACCGGCCCCCTCCGGCGATTCGGCCCCGTTCTCCACGCGCGCGTGGAGAACGGGGCCGAGGCGTATCAGGATCAGGGCCCGGACAGGGGGGCGCTCAGGCGCGGCCGATCGGGGCCAGGACGGCGCCGGTGAGGCCTGCCAGGTCCTGCGGGGTCAGCTCGACCTCCAGGCCGCGCCGTCCCGCCGAGACGCAGATGGTCTCGTGGTCCGAGGCCGAGTCGTCGAGGACCGTCCGCAGCCGCTTGCGCTGCCCCAGCGGGGAGATGCCGCCGCGCACATAGCCGGTGGTGCGCTCGGCCGCCGCCGGGTCCGCCATCGCGGCGCGCTTGCCGCCGACCGCCGACGCGAGGGCCTTCAGGTCGAGCTGCCCGGCCACCGGGACGACCGCGACCGTCAGCTCCCCGTCCACGTCCGCGACCAGCGTCTTGAACACCCGCGCGGGCGACACCCCGAGCGCCTCGGCCGCCTCCCCGCCGTACGAGGGAGCCGCCGGGTCGTGGTCGTAGGAGTGCAGGGTGTACGCCGTGCCGGCCGCGGTCAGCGCGACCGTCGCCGGGGTCCCGCCGCCGCTCTTCTTCTGCTTCTTCGCCACCGGGGCTTCTCTCCTCAGTTGGGACTGGTCGGCGCGTGCGTCAGATCCACCGCCGGGAGCGACGGCAGGTGACGCAGCATCGCCGTCTCGGCCCGCAGCAGCGCCAGCTCCTCGCGCAGCCGGGACGAGGTGTCCGGGGCCTGGAGCAGCCGCTGCTTCGCCGGGGTGTCCAGCACCGTCGCGGCGGCCACCAGATAGGAGACCACCGACGGGTCGTCGGGCAGTTCGCTGGTGGTCAGCGACCGCTCCCGGGCGCCCGCGAGCCGTTTCTGGTACGTACGGAACGCGCGCAGCACGCCCTCGGCGAGCGGGCCCGCCTCGTCGCCCTGCTCCTCCGGGACGTCCTCGATCTCGGCGGTCAGGAACGGGCCGGTCGCGTCGACGGAGAGCAGCCGCACCCGGGTGGTGCCGGTGGCCATCACGTCGAAGCCGCCGTCCGGGCGCTCCCGGATGGACACCGCGTCGGCCACACAGCCGACCTCGTGGAAGGACCGGAACGGGTCGGGGCCGAAACCGGCCCCCGGACCCTTCTCCGACAGTTTCGTCTGGTCCGGCAGGCCGAGGGCCGTGGGCGCGGTCTCCCGGCCGTCGCGGATCGCGACGACGACGAAGCGGCGCGGCTCGGACTCGTCCGTCCGGAGCAGCTCGCGCATCAGCGCGCGATAACGCTCCTCGAAGACGTTCAGGGGCAGCACGAGGCCCGGGAACAGCACCGCGTTGAGCGGGAAGAGTGGCAGACGAGCGGTGGTCACAGCGGTCAAGCGTAATGGCCGCCGGGCCCGCCTCGGCCGGGCCGTCCGTCCGGATCCGCGGGGTCCGCCCCCGAGCCGGTGTCCCGGCCCGTGTCCGGGCCTGCGCGAAGGGCCGTGCCGGGGCCTGTTCCGAACCCGTCCCCGTCCCCGGTTCCGCCCCTCGATCCGCCCCGCAGCGGGGTGCGGCGCGCCACCTCGCGTACGGCCGTGGCCCGGGCGTCCAGGAAGCCGCGCAGCGGATCGTCGGCGACCAGCCGCCAGGGGAACGCGGTCGCGTGCGGGCCGATCCGCCCGAACTCGGCGAGCGCCTCGTGCCAGCGGCCCCGCTCCACCAGGACATGGACGAGCAGATTCCGTATCTCGGCCGGCCACAGATCGGCCACCGGGTACTCCGCCGACAGCGCGAGCGCCCGGTCGGCCGCCGCGTCGATCCGCTCGCCCGGCACCCCGTGCTCCGGCCCGGGGCGGGCGGCGAGCTGCGCGAAGGCCGCCCGTACCGGCAGTGCCTGCGCCAGCGAACCGGGCAGCGCGTCCTCAGCCGCCTGCTCGGCGAAGTCGAAGCACTCGTGGTGCGAGCCGTACCACTGGGCCGACAGGTACTTCAGGGCCGCCACATGGCTGCCGTAGTGGTGCGGGGCCCGGCGCAGGGCCTGTTCCCACAGGGCCTCGAACGCCGTGTGCCCGGCGCGGACGCCGCGCGCGTGGTCCAGGGCGATCCGCCACGGCACCGGATCGCGGGGATCCGCTCCGGCCGCCGCCTCGACCAGCGGCCCGACCTCGTGCAGCCGTTCGGCCCGCGCGGGGGAGTCCCAGGCGCGGCGGACCGCGAGCTGCGCGGCGACGAGCAGGGCGTCCGGGTCGTCGGGCGCGCTCGCCAGCCAGCGTTCCAGCCAGCCGTCGCGGTGGTACGCGAAGGCGGCGAGGCGGGTGACCTGGCGGTCCCGGTCCTCCCACTCGGCGGCGTCCCGGGTGGTGGCGAGGAGTTTGGCGGCGGGCTCCGGGTCGCCGAGGGCGGCCGCGACCAGGGCCGGAGCCAGCCGAGCGTCCGGTATGTCGAGCAGCACGTCGTCGTCCGGCGGGCATCCGGCGGCGAGCCGGGGCGCGTGCCGGACCAGGCGTGCGGTGCCGATCAGGGCGCGGAGCAGTGACATCGTGCGAATCATTGAAAACCGCAGGTGAGGGCGGCGCCAGAGGCGGCCTGTGAAGCTTTGGTAGCGGCCGGAAGGTTGTATCGACGGGGGTCAAGACAGCGTAAAGAAAGGGGCGAACCGGTGCCGATCCGACCCCCCTCTATCTTCTTTCTTCACGCGCCGTCCCGACCCGCCGGCCGCACCGGTCAGCCTGCCGCCGCCCCGTGGCGGCAGGCGCGCGTCCTCCGGGCCGCCCCGCCGCACCACCAGCCGGCCCTCACCGCCCGCGCGTCACCCGCGCCGCAGCAGCCGCGACGCCCCCGCCGCCACCGTCGTCGCCAGCACCCAGCCGACCAGGATCAACGCCGTCGACAGCCACTGCCACAGCCCCTGCATCCGCCAGTACCCGACCTCGCCCAGGTCGATGACCGGCAGCAGCAGGTCGAGCGCGTACAGCGTGGCGTCCCAGTGTGGTGCCTCGCCCGGCTTCAGCGGCACCGGTTCGTACCGCGAGAACGCGTACGCGCTCGCCGCCCACAGCACCGCCATCCACAGCGCGGCCCGCCCGGGCCGGTAGCCGTACGCCACCGCCAGGTCCTGCACGTACCCCCACAGCTTCCCGGCGACCGGCAGCGTCTCGCGGCGCCGCCGCTGCTTGGCGAGCAGCACCTCGCGCGCGTCCGCGTCCTCGCCGCTGTTGCGCAGCACGGTCGCGAGGCGCTCGTACGGCTCCGGCGCGTACTCCGGGGTGGCGGCCGCGACCCATTCGAGGCGCCGGGACAGCGGGAAGTGCCCGTAGGGGACGAGCGTCTCGTAGACGAATCCGCTTATCGCGAGCCCGCCCGGGCCCGGCCAGCTGCCGGCCAGGTCGAGCAGCGTCACCACCTTCGCCCCGTTGAGCACCACCCGGCCCTCCTCGGGGCGCTCCCCGCTGAACCGCAGCTCCGGAGTGACGATCCTGCGCAGCGACAGCTCCTCCCGCTGCGCGCCGTCCAGCAGGAACCGCGCCCCGCGCAGGTCCACCGCGTCGCCGAACCGCCCGTCGTCCAGCCGCACCCCGCCGTGGCACTCCACGGCCTTGCGCCGCGCCCCCTGGGCCGGCGTCACCCCGTACGGCGGGGTGGTCGTCGAACTGCCCGAGCTGTCGTAGACCCAGGCCGAGTCCAGGTAGAGGGTGCGCTCCACGGTCAGCTGCGGCGCGTTCAGCGCGCGGCGCTGCTGGGCGCCGCGCAGCACACTGCCCCGCAGGCTGAGCGACACGCCGATCCGCGCCCCGCGCAGACTCACCTCCCCGAACGTCTCGATCAGCTCGGCCTGGAAGTCCTGCGCCACCACCAGCCCGTCGGCCGCGATGGCCCGGCCGCGCCGGTCCGGCCACACCCGGATCTGGTTGATCAGCAGATCCGTCCCGATCTGCGCGTCCGTCAGCCGGATGCCCCGCTCCACCCGGCAGCGCGGCAGATGCAGATCGCCCGCCGTGTGCAGGCGCGCCGCCTCCAGCCGCGGGATGGCGCATTCCACCATCCGCAGCGTCCCGAACCGGGCCTCCGGCAGCACCACCTCCCCGTCGAAGCGGCAGCCGTTCATCTCCACATAAGGCCCTATCTCACCGCCCGCCAGATTCAGCGCGCCGGTGATCCGCACCCCGCGCAGCCGCAGCGCCGCGACCCGCCCGGCCCGCGCCTGGGGGCCGTGGAGCAGCAGCAGCGCCACGATCTCCGCCCGTACGCTCCGCTCGGCGCCCCACGCCTCGCGCACCGCGAACGGGTCGTCCCGCTCGGCGACCCCTTCTCGCAGGTCACAGGTGTCGCCGACCCGGAACGCCGTCCACATCTCCCGCTCGGGGCCGGTCAGGCCCTCCGGCATCTCGTCGTCCTCGCGCGGCTCGGTCACTGCCGCCCCCTCGCTTCCCACGATTCCGGTTCCCGGATTCGTACAGCCGTTCTTCCCGCTGTGTGACGGACTGAACGCTAACGGTCAGGAGTGGCGACAAGACGCCAGAGTGGTTCGTATCAGCCAGTGATACGAACGGCGGGCTTCCTGGGGCGTCTGAGAGAATTGACCCGTGATCTCTCGAATCGATCTGCGTGGCGCGGCCCTCCCTGAGGGTTCCGCCCTGCGCGACCTGCTGCCCCGTGCCGAATTCGACGTGGAAGCCGCCCTGGAGAAGGTGCGGCCGATCTGCGAGGGCGTACGGCATCATGGCGCGGCCGCGGTGATCGACTACGGGGAGAAATTCGACGGCGTGCGGGTCGCGAGCCTGCGCGTACCCGCCGAGGAGCTCACGCGCGCCCTCGACGAGCTGGACCCGGCCGTCCGCGCGGCCCTGGAGGAGTCCATCCGGCGCGCCCGCATGGTCCACCGCGACCAGCGCCGCACCACCCACACCACCCAGGTCGTCCCCGGCGGCACGGTCACCGAGAAGTGGATCCCGGTCGAGCGCGTCGGCCTCTACGTGCCCGGCGGCCGTTCCGTCTACCCGTCCTCCGTCGTGATGAACGTCGTCCCGGCGCAGGAGGCCGGCGTCGAGGGCATCGCCGTGTCCTCCCCGCCGCAGAAGGAGTTCGGCGGCCTGCCGCACCCCACGATCCTCGCCGCCTGCGCCCTGCTCGGCGTCGACGAGGTGTACGCGGCCGGCGGCGCCCAGGCCGTCGCCATGTTCGCGTACGGCACCGAAGACGCCGGGAGCACCGCCGGCGACGAGCCCGGCTGCGCCCCGGTCAACCTGGTCACCGGCCCCGGCAACATCTACGTCGCCGCCGCCAAGCGCCTCCTCAAGGGCCGGATCGGCATCGACGCCGAGGCGGGCCCGACCGAGATCGCGATCCTCGCGGACTCCACCGCCGACCCGGTGCACGTCGCCGCCGACCTGATCAGCCAGGCCGAGCACGACCCGATGGCCGCCTCCGTCCTCGTCACCGACTCGGAGGAGCTGGCCGAGGCCACCGAGGCCGAGCTGAAGACCCAGGTCGCCGCCTCCAAGCACGTCGACGACCGGATCGTCCCGGCCTTGGCCGGCCGGCAGTCCGCGATCGTCCTCGTCAACGGCCTGGCCGACGGTCTCAAGGTCGTCGACGCCTACGGTGCCGAGCACCTGGAGATCCAGACCGCCGACGCCGCCGCCGTCGCCGACCGGG
Source organism: Streptomyces laurentii (assembly GCF_040635425.1). Classification (NCBI taxonomy): domain Bacteria; kingdom Bacillati; phylum Actinomycetota; class Actinomycetes; order Kitasatosporales; family Streptomycetaceae; genus Streptomyces; species Streptomyces laurentii. The sequence continues at coordinate 10,496 of NZ_JBEYHT010000046.1, forward strand.
TCCGCAACGCGGGCGCGATCTTCGTCGGCCCCTGGGCGCCGGTCTCCCTCGGCGACTACTGCGCCGGCTCCAACCACGTCCTGCCCACCGGCGGCTGCGCCTGTCACTCCTCCGGCCTGTCCGTGCAGTCCTTCCTGCGCGGTGTGCACATCGTGGACTACACGCGTGACGCGCTCGCCGACGTCGCCCACCACGTGGTGACCCTCGCCGAGGCGGAGGACCTGCCGGCCCACGGCGCGGCGATCAAGGCACGGTTCGGCTGGAAGGTTCCGGAGAGCAAGTGACTGCGCACAACCCCGCACGACGGCCGAGCGACACGCCCGGCCTCGGCATCGGCATCGGCATCGACGATCTCCCCATCCGTGACGAGCTGCGCGGCAAGACCCCGTACGGCGCGCCCCAGCTCGACGTGCCCGTCCAGCTGAACACCAACGAGAACCCCTACCCGCTGCCCGAGCCGCTCGTGGCCCGGATCGCGGAGCGGGTCGCCGAGGCCGCCCGCGGCCTCAACCGCTACCCCGACCGCGACGCCGTCGAGCTGCGCACCGAGCTGGCCCGCTATCTGACCCGTACGGGCGGATACGAGGTCGGCCTCGGCAACGTCTGGGCCGCCAACGGCTCCAACGAGGTCCTCCAGCAGCTGCTCCAGACCTTCGGCGGCCCCGGCCGTACCGCGATCGGCTTCGAGCCCTCGTACTCGATGCACGCGCTGATCGCCCGCGGCACCGGCACCGGCTGGATCTCCGGCCCGCGCAACGACGACTTCACCATCGACGTCGACGCGGCCCGCCGGGCGATCACCACGCACGCGCCGGACGTCGTCTTCATCACCTCGCCGAACAACCCCACGGGGACGGCGGTCGAGGCGGAGACCGTCCTCGCGCTGTACGAGGCGGCCCAGGAGGTCAAGCCCTCGATCGTGGTCGTGGACGAGGCGTACGTGGAGTTCAGCCACCGCCCCTCGCTGCTGCCCCTGCTCGACGGCCGGCCGCACCTGGTCGTCTCCCGGACCATGTCCAAGGCGTTCGGCGCCGCCGGACTGCGCCTCGGCTACCTGGCCGCCCACCCGGCCGTGGTCGACGCCGTCCAGCTGGTCCGCCTCCCGTACCACCTGTCCGCCGTCACCCAGGCCACCGCGCTCGCCGCCCTGGAGCACACCGACACCCTCCTCGGGTACGTCGAGCAGCTCAAGGCCGAGCGCGACCGCCTGGTCGCCGAGCTGCGGGAGCTCGGCTACGAGGTGACGGACTCCGACGCCAACTTCGTCCAGTTCGGCCGTTTCGACGGGCCCGGGGGAGCCCAGGCGGCCTGGCGGAAGATCCTCGACCGGGGCGTCCTGGTCCGGGACAACGGCGTACCGGGCCGGCTGCGGGTCACCGCCGGCACCCCCCAGGAGAACGACGCGTTCCTCGACGCGGTTCGTCAGTTGAAGAAGGAGCAGAGCGCATGAGCCGCGTAGGCCGCGTGGAACGCACCACCAAGGAGACGTCCGTCGTCGTCGAGATAGACCTCGACGGCACCGGAAAGGTCGACGTGTCGACCGGGGTCGGCTTCTTCGACCACATGCTGGACCAGCTCGGCCGGCACGGTCTGTTCGACCTGACCGTGAAGACCGACGGCGACCTGCACATCGACACGCACCACACCATCGAGGACACCGCCCTCGCCCTCGGCGCCGCCTTCCGGCAGGCCCTCGGCGACAAGGTCGGCATCTACCGCTTCGGCAACTGCACCGTCCCGCTGGACGAGTCGCTCGCCCAGGTCACCGTCGACCTCTCCGGCCGCCCCTACCTGGTGCACACCGAGCCGGAGAACATGGCGCCGATGATCGGTGCGTACGACACCACCATGACCCGGCACATCCTGGAGTCCTTCGTGGCCCAGGCGCAGGTCGCGCTGCACGTCCACGTACCGTACGGACGTAACGCGCACCACATCGTGGAGTGCCAGTTCAAGGCGCTGGCCCGAGCCCTGCGCTACGCCTCCGAGCGCGACCCGCGCGCGGCCGGAATCCTCCCCTCCACGAAGGGCGCGCTGTAACCGTGAACGGTCTCTCCACCATCCTCATCGTCGTGGGGCTCTTCCTCCTCGGCGGTGTGTACTCCTTCGTCAAGCAGAAGCAGTCGAAGAGCGTCATCGGCGTGCTCGCGTTCGGCGCCGTGATGAGCCTGGCGGCCGGCCTGCTGCGACTGGACCTGTGGTCATGAGTACGTCCGCCAAGACCTCCAAGAAGGTCGTCGTCTTCGACTACGGCTTCGGCAACGTCCGCTCCGCCGAGCGCGCCCTCGCCCGGGTCGGCGCCGACGTCGAGATCACCCGCGACTTCGACAAGGCCATGAACGCCGACGGACTCCTCGTCCCCGGCGTCGGTGCCTTCTCCGCCTGCATGGAGGGCCTCAAGGCCGCCCGCGGCGACTGGGTCGTCGGGCGCCGGCTGTCCGGCGGCCGGCCCGTCATGGGCATCTGCGTCGGCATGCAGATCCTCTTCGCCCGCGGCATCGAGCACGGCGTCGAGACCGAAGGCCTCGACGAGTGGCCCGGCACGGTCGGACCGCTCGACGCGCCCGTCGTCCCCCACATGGGCTGGAACACCGTCGACGCGCCCGCCGGCAGCGAGCTCTTCGCCGGTCTGGACGCCGACGCCCGGTACTACTTCGTGCACTCCTACGCGGTGCGCGAGTGGACCCTGGAGACCGCCAACCCGAACATGCGCGCCCCCAAGGTCAGCTGGGCCACCCACGGCGAGCCGTTCGTCGCCGCCGTCGAGAACGGGGCGCTGTGGGCGACCCAGTTCCACCCCGAGAAGTCCGGCGACGCCGGCGCCCAGCTCCTCACCAACTGGATCGGAACCCTGTGACTGTCCCGCCGAGCGGCACGCTCGAACTCCTCCCCGCCGTCGACGTCCGCGACGGCCAGGCGGTCCGCCTCGTGCACGGCGAGTCCGGCAGCGAGACCTCCTACGGCTCCCCGCTCCAGGCGGCCCTCGCCTGGCAGCGCGCCGGCGCCGAGTGGCTCCACCTGGTCGACCTGGACGCCGCCTTCGGCACCGGCGACAACCGTGCCCTCGTCCGCGAGGTCACCGAGGCCATGGACATCAAGGTCGAGCTGTCCGGCGGCATCCGCGACGACGCCACGCTCGCCGCGGCCCTCGCCACCGGCTGCACCCGCGTCAACCTGGGCACCGCCGCCCTGGAGACCCCCGAGTGGGTCGCCAAGGTCATCGCCGAGCACGGCGACAAGATCGCCGTCGGCCTGGACGTCCGCGGCACCACCCTGCGCGGCCGCGGCTGGACCCGCGACGGCGGCGACCTCTACGAGACGCTGGCCCGCCTCGACTCCGAGGGCTGCGCCCGCTACGTCGTCACCGACATCGCCAAGGACGGCACGCTCCAGGGCCCCAACCTGGAGCTGCTGCGCAACGTCTGCGCGGCCACCGACAAGCCGGTCGTCGCCTCCGGCGGCGTCTCCTCGCTGGATGACCTGCGCGCCCTGGCCGGGCTCGTCCCCGCGGGCGTGGAGGGCGCGATCGTCGGCAAGGCGCTGTACGCGAAGGCGTTCACCCTGGAAGAGGCCCTGGAAGCGGTGGCCGCGGTATGAGTGACCAGCCCAGGAAGGTGGTGACCGGCGCTCCCTGGGAGGAGCAGTTCGGTTACTCCCGCGCCGTGGAGCTGCCGAACGGCACCGTCCTGGTGGCCGGCTGCACGTCCGTCGTCGACGGTGTCATCGCCGACGGCGGCCCGTACGAGCAGGCCGTCAACTCCTTCAACGTGGCCTTCGCCGCTCTGAAGCGGCTGGGCCTCGGTCCCGAGCACGTGGTGCGGACGCGGATGTACGTCACCCACGCGCGCGACACGGACGAGGTCGGCCGCGCCCACAAGGAGCTGTTCGACGCCGTCCGCCCGGTCGCGACCATGGTCATCGTCTCCGGCTTCGTCGACCCGCGTCTGGTCGTCGAGGTCGAGGTCGAGGCCTACCGCCCGGACACCCGCCCCGCGAGTATCGAGGGAGGTGCGGCGTGAGCCTCGCCGTACGCGTGATTCCCTGCCTGGACGTGGACAACGGCCGCGTCGTCAAGGGCGTCAATTTCCAGAACCTGCGCGACGCGGGCGACCCGGTCGAGATGGCCAAGCTGTACGACGCCGAGGGCGCCGACGAGCTGACCTTCCTCGACATCACCGCCTCCTCCGGCAATCGGGAGACCACCTACGACGTGGTGCGCCGCACCGCCGAGCAGGTCTTCATCCCGCTGACGGTGGGCGGCGGCGTCCGTTCCGCCGACGACGTGGACAAGCTGCTGCGCGCCGGGGCCGACAAGGTGGGCGTGAACACCGCCGCCATCGCCCGCCCCGACCTGATCCGCGAGATCGCCGAGCGCTTCGGCCGCCAGGTCCTCGTCCTGTCGGTGGACGCCCGCCGTACGGCCTCCGGCTCCTTCGAGGTGACGACGCACGGCGGCCGCCAGGGCACCGGCATCGACGCCGTCGAGTGGGCCCACCAGGCCGCCGAGCTGGGCGCGGGGGAGATCCTGCTCAACTCGATGGACGCCGACGGCACGAAGGACGGCTACGACACCGAGATGATCACGGCGGTACGCAAGCACGTGACCGTCCCGGTGATCGCCTCGGGCGGCGCGGGCAAGCTGTCCGACTTCCCGCCGGCCATCGCGGCGGGCGCGGACGCGGTGCTCGCCGCCTCCGTCTTCCACTTCGGCGATCTGCGGATCGGCGAGGTCAAGCACACGCTGCGGGAGGCGGGCCACCCGGTCCGCTGACCCGTCGCACGCCTGACAGTTTGCCAGGAAGGGCCCCTCCGGGGGCCCTTCGTCGTGTCCGGGGTCGGCCGAGAAGTACAGGATCAGTTGCGCAATTTATCTTGTGCAAGTTTTCTTTCGCATTTATAGTCAGGGACATGACCTCGCAGGAGAATCGCCGGATCACCGACCTCGGCACCCTCAAGGCCGTCTCGCACCCGCTGCGGATGCGTCTCTACCGCGCCCTCTTCGTCGCCCGCGTCGCGACCGCCTCACAGCTCGCCGAACAGGTCGACGAGGCCGTCTCGCTCGTCAGCTACCACCTGCGCAAACTCGCCGACCACGGCCTGATCGAGGAGGCCGAGCCGCAGTCGGCGGACGGTCGCGAACGCTGGTGGCAGCCCAGTTCGCGCGGCGTCAGCGTGCATGACGAGGACATCCGGGACTCGCCCGAACTGGTCGCCGCGAACGACGCGTTCAGCCGTATCCTCGGCGATCAGCGGGCCGCCCTCCACCGCCGCTTCGTCGACGAACGCCTCACCTGGTCCGAGGAATGGCGCGCCGCCTCCCTCAGCTCCGAGTGGCTCCCCAAGCTGACCGCCGCCGAACTCGCCGCACTCGGCGAGGAACTGGACGCCGTCGTCGAGAAGTACGACCAGAAGGCCCGCGCCGCCGAGGCGGCCGGCGACACCGAGGGCCGCGAGAACGTCGCCCTCCACCTCCACGGCTTCCCCTACCGGGGCTGAGCCGATGACCACGACCGAGATCGCCGCCGCCTCCGGCACCACCGCCCGCCCGGCCCACCGCAACCCCCAGGTGCTGCGCTGGCTCGGCGCGTACACCGCCTCCACGCTCGGCGACAGCGTCTACTACCTCGCGCTGTCCTGGGCCGCCGTCAGCGGCGGCAGCCCCGCCCAGGCCGGGCTCGTCATGACCGTCGCCGCCGTCCCCCGCGCCCTGCTCATGCTCGTCGGGGGAGTGGTCGCCGACCGGCTCGGCCCGCTCCGCGTCGTCCTCGCCTCCGACGCCGTCCGCTGCCTGGCCACCCTCGGCCTCGCCGCCGTCCTCTTCCTCGCCTCGCCCGGCCTGTGGGTGCTCGCCGCGATCGGCCTGGTCTTCGGCACCGTCGACGCCCTGTTCCTGCCGGCCGTCGGCGCCCTGCCGCCCCGGATCGCCGACCGCGACCAGCTCGCCCGGGTCCAGGGCATGCGCGGCATCGCGTACCGCATGGGCTCCGTCCTCGGCTCCCCGCTCGGCGGCCTCGCCGTCGCCCTCGGCGGCTCGGCGACCGCCTTCACCGTCGCCGGCGTACTCTTCGCGCTCTCCTTGCCTCTGCTGTGCGGGCTCAGGCTCCGCGCACTGCCCGGCGAGGACGCCGGCGCGCCACGGGGCGGCACCGCCTGGCGCGACCTCGCCGACGGCCTGCGCTATCTGCGCGGCCACCGCGTCCTCGGCCCGCTGATGATCGTCATCCTGCTCGCCGACCTGGGCTTCGTCGGCCCGCTCAACATCGGCCTCGCGGTCTTGGCCGACCAGCGCGGCTGGGGCGCCGCCGGCATCGGCTGGGTGCTCTTCGGCTTCGGTACGGGCGCGGGCGCCGCCTCGCTGCTCCTCACCGTCCGCGGCCGGGTCCCGCGCGCCGGCGCCGTCATGGGCTGGAGCATGACCCTGGGCGCGATCACGATCGGCGCGCTGGCCTTCGTCCCCGTACTGCCCTTCGCCGTGCTCGTCGCGGTCGCGATCGGACTGCTCGCCGGCCTCAACGGAGTCCTGTGCGGCTCCCTCGTCCAGACCGAGGCGGACCCCGCCTACCTGGGCCGGGTCAGCGCCGTCTCCAGCCTCGGCAGCCTCGGCCTCGCCCCGCTCAGCTATCCCCTCACGGGCACGGCCATCGGCCTGTGGGGCACGGGCCCGGTGTTCGTCGTGAGCGCCTCTGTCTGCGTCGCCTCGGGCGCCCTGGCCCTCCTGGTCCCGGCCCTGCGCCGCGCCGAACTGCCGAAGTGACGCCCGGGGTGCCGGATCCCCGGACGCCCTGGGCCCCTAGATCCCCAGCTGCTTCGTCGCGTGCAGCCGTTCCACCGCCTCCGGCTCCCCCTCCAGGTCCACCTTCGCCACGTCCTGCCGGCCGAACAGGAACATCATCAGCTCGCCCGGCTCCCCGGACGCCGTCACCACCGGGGTGCCGCGGTGGGCCACCACCGTCTGGCCGTTCGGCCGCCGCAGGACCAGGCCCACCGGCGCCTTCCGGCCGAGCAGCCGCGCCGACTTCTCCAGGCGCGCCCACAGGGTGTCCGCGAACACCGGGTCCAGCTCGCGCGGCGACCAGTCCGGCTGCGCCCGCCGTACGTCCTCGGCGTGGACGAAGAACTCGACGACGTTCGCGCCCTCGTCCACCTGCTTGATCGTGAACGGGGACATCCGCGGGGGCCCCGTTCGGATGAGCTGGATCAGTTCGTCGTACGGCTTCCCGGTGAACTCGGCCTGCACCCGTTCGAGCCGCGATTTCAGCGCCTGCATCGGCACCACCGCGCCCGCCGCGGCGTCCGGGCGGCGCTCCCGCACCACCACGTGCGCCGCGAGGTCGCGGGTCAGCCAGCCCTCGCAGAGCGTCGGGGCGTCCGGGCCCGCGGCCTCCAACAGGTCGGCGAGCAGAAGTCGTTCACGCTTGGCATGGGTCGACATGCCCGCCAGCCTACGACCGCCGCCACCGGTCCGCCCAGTGGACGTCGCCGCGTGCACCGCCCGCGCGGCGGCACAATGGCGCCATGAGCAGCACGCCCCGGACCCCCAGCGACCTCGACCCGGCCATCGCCGCCCGCCTCAAGCGCGGCGCCGACGGTCTGGTCCCCGCCATCGCCCAGCAGTACGACACCGGCGAGGTGCTCATGCTCGGCTGGATGGACGACCAGGCGCTGCATCTCACCCTCACCACCGGCCGCTGCACCTACTGGTCCCGCAGCCGCGAGGAGTACTGGGTCAAGGGCGACACCTCCGGGCACGTCCAGCACGTCAAGTCCGTCGCCCTCGACTGCGACGCCGACACCCTCCTCGTCAAGGTCGACCAGGTCGGCGCCGCCTGCCACACCGGCACCCGGACCTGCTTCGACACCGATGTGCTGCTTCCCCTCCTGCCGGCCGAGCCGGCCGAGTAGGGTCGGGCGCCGTGAATCTCGAGACCTTCCGCAAACTGGCGGCGGACCGCCGCGTCATCCCCGTCAGCCGCCGGCTCCTCGCGGACGGCGACACCCCGGTCGGGCTGTACCGCAAGCTCGCCGGCGAACGCCCCGGCACCTTCCTCCTGGAGTCCGCGGAGAACGGCCGCAGCTGGTCGCGCTACTCCTTCATCGGCGTCCGCAGCGACGCCACCCTGACGGTCGAGGACGGCCAGGCGCACTGGCTCGGCACCCCGCCCGTCGGCGTCCCCACCAGCGGCGATCCGCTCGCCGCGCTGCGCGCCACGATCGAGACCCTGCACACGCCGCGGGACCTCACCGCGGGTATGCCCCCGTTCACCGGTGGCATGGTCGGCTACCTCGGCTACGACATCGTCCGCCGCTTGGAGCGCATCGGCGAGCACGGCACCGACGACCTCCGGCTGCCCGAGCTGACCCTGCTGCTCACCAGCGATCTCGCCGTCCTCGACCACTGGGACGGCTCGGTGCTGCTGATCGCCAACGCGATCAACCACAACGACCTGGTGACCGGCGTCGACGAGGCGTACGCGGACGCCGTCGCCCGCCTCGACGCGATGGAGGCGGACCTGGCCCGCCCGCTCGCGTCCACCCCGGTCGCGCTGCCGGAGTCCGACCTGCCCGCGTTCTCGGCCCGCTGGGGCGGCCTCGCTTACCAGGAGGCCGTCGACGACATCAAGGAGCGCATCCGGGCGGGCGAGGCGTTCCAGGTGGTGCCCTCGCAGCGGTTCGAGACCCCGTGCGCGGCCTCCGCGCTCGACGTCTACCGGGTGCTGCGGGCCACCAACCCGTCCCCGTACATGTACCTGTTCCGCTTCGAGAACGGCTTCGACGTCGTCGGCTCCTCGCCCGAGGCCCTGGTCAAGGTCGAGGACGGCCACGCGATGGTCCACCCCATCGCCGGTACCCGGCACCGCGGCGCCACCCCGCAGGAGGACCACGACCTCGCCGAGGAGCTGCTCGCCGACCCCAAGGAGCGCGCCGAGCACCTCATGCTCGTCGACCTCGGCCGCAACGACCTCGGCCGGGTCTGCGCGCCCGGCTCCGTCGAGGTCGTCGACTTCATGTCGGTCGAGCGCTACTCGCACGTCATGCACATCGTCTCGACGGTCACCGGCCGGGTCGCCGAGGGCAGGACCGCGTTCGACGTCCTCACCGCCTGCTTCCCGGCGGGCACCCTCTCCGGCGCGCCCAAGCCGCGCGCGATGCAGATCATCGAGGAGCTGGAGCCGTCCCGGCGCGGTCTGTACGGCGGCTGCGTCGGCTATCTCGACTTCGCCGGGGACTCGGACACCGCGATCGCCATCCGTACGGCGCTGCTGCGCGACGGCACCGCGTACGTCCAGGCCGGCGCGGGCGTCGTCGCCGACTCCGACCCGGTCGCCGAGGACACCGAGTGCCGCAACAAGGCGGCGGCGGTGCTCCGCGCCGTCCACACCGCGAACCGGATGACCGCCGGACGGCCGCCGGCCGACTGCCGACCGACTGCCGACCGACTGCCGACGGACGGACGACCGTCGGCGGATGCCGTGGGACCCCCGGAATCCACGGCATCCGCCGACTGACGTCGAAACGATCAGACACAACCGGATAACCGGATGAACGGATCCTGAGACGGTAGGGGATAGTGGGGTGCGTGAGTGCCGTACCCGTACCCCAGCCCCGCGCCGCCCGCTCCGGCGCCGCCCCGTCCGGTGCCCGCCGCAGCCTGGCCGCCGCCCTGCTGCTCGGTGCCCTCGGATCCACCGTCGTACTGCTCTCCGCCGGCCAGATCTGGGCCGAGGGCACCGCGTCGGTCGGCGGCGGCACCGTTCCGGTCGAGGCCGACGGCGGCACGGTCACCGGCGTGCCGACCGCCCTCGCGATCGTCGGACTCGCGGCGCTCGTCGCCGTCTTCGCGGTCCGCCGCACCGGCCGCGCGCTGGTGTCCGGGCTGCTCGCGCTGAGCGGCGCGGGCGCCGCGACCGCCGCCGTCCTCGGCGCCGGCGACAGCTCCGCGCTCGACGCGGAGGCCGCCCGCATCAGCGGCAACACGGCGGCCGCCGTCGAGGGCCTCAGCCACACCGTCTGGCCGTACGTCACCGCCGGCGGCGCCCTGCTCATCCTGGTCGCCGGGCTCTTCGCGCTGCGCTTCGGCACGTCCTGGCCCGCCATGGGCGGCCGCTACGAGCGCTCCGGCGCCCCCCGCCCGGCCCGCCGCAAGGCGGCCGCTGCCGCCACGACCGACCCCGACCGTCCCGAGGACCTCTGGAAGGCCCTCGACCGCGGCGAGGACCCCACGCACGGCGACTGAGCAGAGCCGGACAAGACCGGTCGTCGGTTACAAGAACCGGTCGTCGGTTGTCAGAGGTGCTCACTAGCCTTCCGGCGTGACACTTCCTGATGCCGCCGACGGCCTTGACGACCTCGACGACCGCGCGTTCCCGGCCGCCCTCGCGGCGGCCCTGGCGCTCCCGTTCGACTACGGCGAGGACCACGGCGTCGACTTCGAGCCCTACCCCGCGTTCCTGAGCGCCGAGGACACCACCGACTGGTTCCGCGCCTGGACCGGCAACCCGGACCTGGACGGCGACGCCTTCCGCGTCCTCGGCCAGGACGGCACCGGCGGTTACGCGGCCTTCTGGCTGGTCCGCCCCAAGGCCCCGCTCGCCGACCAGCCCCTCGTCTTCGTCGGCTCCGAGGGCGAGACGGGCGTCCTGGCCTCCTCCCTCGGCGACTTCCTCTGGCTGCTCGCGGGCGGCTTCGGCCCCCGGGAAGCGGCCGACCGTGAGCCCGAGTGGACCCCGCGGCCCGACGAGGCCCGCACCGCCGTCGCACGGCGCTTCGCCCCGGACCGCGAGTCGGCGGCCGAGGCGGTGATCGCGCGGGCGGCCCGGGAGTTCCCGGACTTCGACGACACGCTCATGGAACTCTGCCGCTGACCGGCTCCGTCACCGGACGCCCGCCACTCCGCTCGCCGCATGCCCCGCTTCTGCCGGATTGATGGGGAAAGATCCGGTAACCACCGCGACGTGTGATCGACCAGAGCCCCCCGAGTCACCACCGCGCGGTCATGTGCGGAAGAATGAGGCGTCACCACCGAGCACCACCAAAGAGGAGCAACTCATGTCGGGCAGCGCCCACGGACACACCCCGGCCGCCTGGGCCGGTGTCATCATCTCCTTCATCGGCTTCTGCGTCGGCGGAGTCTTCATGGTCGGCGCCAACGTGGTCGGCTTCTGGGCCGGTATCGGCCTGATGCTCCTCGGTGCCCTCGTCGGCGGCGTGATGAAGATGGTCGGCATGGGCACGCCGAAGCCCACCGCCGCCGTCCAGGCCGCCCGCGAGACCGCCACCGCGAGCATCCGGGCCCGCGCCTGACGCTCCCGGCCGCCGCGGCCGCTCACCCCGAAGGCGCAGTACGGAAGAACCGTGCTGCGCCCTCGTGCGTCAGGGGCGACAATCACCGGGTGGACCCGAATCCGACGGCGGTGGCCGTGACCGAGCCCCAGACTCCCGGGGGGACGCCCCCCGACCCGTACGCCCAGGCATATGCCGGTCCGTACGCCCCGGTTCCGGCCTATGCCCCGCCGCCCCCGCCGTCGCTCGTCCGACGGCTGCTCACCCCGGTCGGCACCCTCGCCGCCGTCGCCGCCGCCTTCGCGTACGTCGGCACCGTCGACCCCAACGAGCCCGGCCACTACCCGGTCTGTCCGACCCTGCGCTTCACCGGCCTGTTCTGCCCCGGCTGCGGCGGGCTGCGCAGCGCCCACGCCTTCGCCCACGGCGACCTCGCCGCCGCGTTCGGTTCCAACGCCCTCGCCGTCGTCGGCTACGGCGTCTTCGCCGTCGTCATGGTCCTGTGGCTGGTCCGCGCCATCCGCGGCATCCCGATGCGGGTCACCCTCTCCCCGGCCTGGTGGTGGGGGATCGGCGCCGTCCTGGCCCTGTTCACGCTGGTCCGCAACCTGCCGTTCGGCGCCGCGCTGGCCCCCTGACCGGCCCGGACCGGCCCCGCCGGAGTCCCAGTAGGTGGGACGTCCCCGCCGCCGATGCGAGGCCGGGGCCCACCTCCGGATACCATCGACCTTGGCTGTACCCAGACCGTCACCGTCCCGGAAGGGGGCTCCTCGCGTGAGTGTGCTCGACGAGATCATCGAAGGCGTGCGCGCCGACCTCGCGGAGCGGCAGGCGCGAGTCACCCTCGACGAGCTCAAGGAGCGCGCCGCGAGGGCGCCGCAGGCCAAGGACGGCGTCGCCGCGCTCAGCGGCGACGGAGTCAAGGTCATCTGCGAGGTGAAGCGCTCCAGCCCGTCGAAGGGCGCGCTCGCCGCGATCGCCGACCCGGCCGGCCTCGCCGCCGACTACGAGGCGGGTGGCGCCGCCGTCATCTCCGTCCTCACCGAGCAGCGCCGCTTCGGCGGCTCGCTCGCCGACCTGGAGGCCGTCCGCGCCCGGGTCGACATCCCGATCCTGCGCAAGGACTTCATCGTCAGCGCCTACCAGCTGTGGGAGGCCCGGGCGTACGGCGCGGACCTCGCGCTGCTGATCGTCGCCGCCCTCGACCAGGAGGCCCTGGTCTCCCTGATCGAGCGCGCCGAGTCCATCGGCCTGACGCCGCTGGTCGAGGCGCACGACGAGGAAGAGGCCGAGCGGGCCGTCGCGGCCGGCGCCAGGATCGTCGGGATCAACGCCCGCAACCTCAAGACCCTCAAGGTCGACCGCTCCACCTTCGAGCGGGTCGCCCCCGAGATCCCGGCCGGCATCGTCAAGGTCGCCGAGTCCGGCGTCCGCGGCCCGCACGACCTGATCGCCTACGCCAACGCCGGCGCCGACGCGGTCCTGGTCGGCGAGTCCCTGGTCACCGGCCGCGACCCCAAGGTCGCCGTCGCCGACCTGGTCGCCGCCGGCGCCCACCCGGCCCTCCGGCACGGACGGGGCTGACCCGGCATGACCCGCTCTCTCCGTCACGACGCGCCGACGCGCATTCCGGGCCGTGCGGCCCGGGGTGCCGCCGGTGCGCGCGCGGACGAGGGCGACCGGCGGCACGCCCCGCTGGCCCGCGGCTGCCGCCCGCGCGGCTGCCGCGCCCCCGCGCGCCGGGTCCACGGCCGCCGGGTGCGGTACGTGATCGGCGACGAGCCGGGCCAGGTCAACGGCATGCGATGGCGTCTCCTCGCCGCGCGCACGTCCTGACACCTCCACGCCGCGTGGTGCCTCAGCCTCCGCCTCTCCGTGTCGTCCCACGGAATGGTGCTCTCACGGGCACCTTTCTCCACCGGGTCCGGCCGCACCACCCGTGCGCCGCGCCCCGGGGCGACGACGGATACGAGGAGCCGAACCCGGCAAGGGTGCCGTCCGCCGTACCCACCCGTCCCACCCCTCAGGGCTTCCCTGGGGAACCAGGTGACGGGACACGGCGACGACCGGTCCCCGCCCCGGCGGAGCGAGCCACCCCCGCGAGAGAGCGGAACGCGTCAGGGCATGCGCATAACGTGACCATCGTCCAGACGTCACCGGGGCCCCGCCCCGCGAGGAGCGCATCCGCATGTCCAGCATGTCGTCCACCGATCTGACCAGCGAGTTCTTCATCCCCGACCCGGAGGGTTCGACTCCCACCCCCGAGGGCTACTTCGGCGCCTACGGCGGCAAGTTCATCCCCGAGGCCCTCGTCGCCGCCGTCGACGAGGTCGCCGCCGAGTACGAGAAGGCCAAGAACGACCCCGAGTTCGCCCGCGAGCTCGGCGATCTGATGGTCAACTACACCGGCCGTCCCAGCGCCCTCACCGAGGTCCCGCGCTTCGCCGAGCACGCCGGCGGCGCCCGTGTCTTCCTCAAGCGCGAGGACCTCAACCACACCGGCTCGCACAAGATCAACAACGTGCTCGGCCAGGCCCTGCTCACCAAGCGCATGGGCAAGACCCGGGTCATCGCCGAGACCGGCGCCGGCCAGCACGGCGTGGCCACCGCCACCGCCTGCGCCCTCTTCGGCCTCGACTGCACCATCTACATGGGCGAGGTCGACACCCAGCGCCAGGCCCTCAACGTGGCCCGGATGCGCATGCTCGGCGCCGAGGTCGTCTCCGTGAAGTCCGGCAGCCGCACCCTCAAGGACGCCATCAACGAGGCGTTCCGCGACTGGGTCGCCAACGTCGACCGCACCCACTACCTCTTCGGCACGGTCGCCGGCCCGCACCCCTTCCCGGCCATGGTCCGCGACTTCCACCGGGTCATCGGCGTCGAGGCCCGCCGCCAGCTCCTGGAGCGGGCCGGCCGGCTCCCCGACGCGGCCGTCGCCTGCGTCGGCGGCGGATCCAACGCCATCGGCCTGTTCCACGCCTTCATCCCGGACGCCTCCGTCCGCCTGATCGGCTGCGAACCGGCCGGCCACGGCCTCGCCACCGGCGAGCACGCCGCCACCCTCACCGCCGGCGAGCCCGGCATCCTGCACGGCTCGCGCTCCTACGTCCTCCAGGACGAGGAGGGCCAGATCACCGAGCCGTACTCGATCTCCGCCGGCCTCGACTACCCGGGCATCGGCCCCGAGCACGCCTATCTCAAGGACAGCGGCCGGGGCGAGTACCGGGCCGTCACCGACGACGCCGCCATGCAGGCGCTGCGCCTGCTGTCGCGTACGGAGGGCATCATCCCGGCCATCGAGTCGGCGCACGCCCTCGCCGGCGCCCTGGAGATCGGCAAGGAGCTCGGCAAGGACGGGCTGCTCGTCGTCAACCTCTCCGGGCGCGGCGACAAGGACATGGACACCGCGGCCCGCTACTTCGGGCTGTACGACACCGACGCCGAGGTGGCCGCCGACGCCGCCGCCACCGCCGAGATCGTGGGGGACGCCAAGTGAGCGGGAACATCCAGCTGCTGAGCGACACGCTCGCCGCCGCCAAGGCCGACGACCGGGCCGCGCTCATCGCGTACCTCCCGGCCGGCTTCCCCACCGTCGACGGCGGCATCGCCGCCATCAAGGCCGTCTTCGACGGCGGCGCCGACATCGTCGAGGTCGGTCTGCCGCACAGTGACCCGGTCCTCGACGGGCCGGTGATCCAGACCGCCGACGACATCGCGCTGCGCGGCGGCGTGAAGATCGCCGACGTGATGCGCACGGTCAAGGAGGCGCACGAGGCCACCGGCAAGCCGGTCCTCGTGATGACCTACTGGAACCCCATCGACCGGTATGGCGTCGAGCGCTTCACCGAGGAGCTCGCGGCGGCCGGCGGCGCCGGCTGCATCCTGCCGGACCTCCCGGTCCAGGAGTCCGCCCTGTGGCGGACGCACGCCGACAAGCGCGGTCTCGCGACCGTCTTCGTCGTCGCGCCCAGCAGCAAGGACGAGCGGCTCGGCACCATCACCGCGGCCGGCTCCGGCTTCGTCTACGCCGCCTCCCTCATGGGGGTCACCGGCACCCGCGAGTCGGTCGGCGAGCAGGCGGCCGACCTGGTGCGCCGCACCCGCGCCGCCGGCGACCTGCCGGTCTGCGTCGGTCTCGGCGTCTCCAACGCCGCCCAGGCGGCCGAGGTCGCCCGATTCGCCGACGGCGTCATCGTCGGGTCCGCCTTCGTCAAGCGGATGCTGGACGCCGACGGGGACGAGGCCGCCGCGCTCGGCGCCGTAAAGGAACTGGCGGCCGAACTCGCCGCGGGCGTGCGCCGCCCCTCGTAACACGTACGGGTGGAATTCGGACCGGGGAGGCGCGGGCGTGCCTCCCCGGTTCGTTGCTGTGGGCGTGAGCGAGAAGAACCGAGACGGAATGCGGAGCGCGCGCGAGCGCCTCAAGCAGCAGCGCGAGCAGGACAGGACACGGGAGAAGCGGCGGCGCGTCCTCGTCGTGTCGGCCGCGGTCGTCGGCGTCCTCGGCCTGGCCGCGGTCGTCGGCGTGATCGCCGCGGCCGGCGGGGGCAAGGAGAGTTCCGACAAGGCGGGCCCGGTCGTGCCGCCGGCCGGCGCGCTGGGCGGCGACAAGCCCGCCATCCCGCAGGGCCGGCCGGACGCCCCCTCCACCCTCGCGGTCTGGGAGGACTTCCGCTGCCCCGCGTGCGCCCAGTTCGAGAGCGTGATGCGGGCGAGCGTCCACCAGTTGGTGGCGTCCGGCGCGCTCAAGGCCGAGTACCACCTCGCCACCCTCATCGACGCCAACCTGGGCGGCAGCGGCTCCCTGCGCGCCGCCAACGCCGCCGCCTGCGCCCAGGACGCCGGGAAGTTCACGGCGTACCACGACGTGCTCTACACCAACCAGCCGCCGGAGACGAACGACGCCTACGCGAAGAACGCGAAGCTGATCGAGCTGGCCGCGAAGGTGCCCGGGCTCGACACGCCCGCCTTCCGTTCCTGCGTCGAGGAGGGCGCGCACGACGCCTGGGTGAAGAAGTCGCAGGAGGCGTTCAAGAAGAGCGACTTCAACGGCACGCCGACCGTCATGCTCAACGGGCAGTCGATCTTCCCGCAGAAGGGTGGCGAGCAGATCTCCCCGGAGAATCTGAAGAAGTGGGTCGCCGAGGCCAACAAGGGCAAGAAGCCGGGCACCGCCTCCCCGGCCGCCGGCTCGCCCGGACGCTGAGCAGGGCCCCGGCCGGAGGCCGGTCGGGTACCGGTAGTTACGGAGAAGTTGCCGGGCGGGCTTGCCCTGGGGCCCGTCCGGCAAGGTAGCGTCGGTCTTGCCATGGACCTTGCCTATATTCCCAGCCCGTCGACCGGCGTGATCCATCTCGGACCGATCCCGCTGCGCGGCTATGCCTTCTGCATCATTCTCGGTGTCTTCGTCGCCGTCTGGCTCGGCAACAAGCGCTGGGTCGCCCGGGGCGGCACCGCCGGCACCGTGGCCGACATCGCCGTCTGGGCGGTGCCCTTCGGCCTCGTCGGCGGTCGCCTCTACCACGTGATCACGGACTACCAGCTGTACTTCAGCGAGGGTAAGAACTGGGTCGACGCCTTCAAGATCTGGGAGGGCGGCCTGGGTATCTGGGGCGCCATCGCGCTCGGCGCGGTCGGTGCCTGGATCGGCTGTCGCCGGCGCGGGATCCCGCTCCCGGCGTACGCGGACGCCATCGCGCCCGGCATCGCCCTCGCCCAGGGCATCGGCCGCTGGGGCAACTGGTTCAACCAGGAGCTGTACGGCAAGCCCACCGACCTGCCGTGGGCGCTGAAGATCAGCGCCGGACCGAACCGTGACGCCGGGCTCTACCACCCGACCTTCCTGTACGAGTTCCTGTGGGACATCGCCGTCGCGTTCTTCGTGATCTGGGCCGGCCGCCGCTTCAAGATGGGCCACGGCCGTACGTTCGCGCTGTACGTCGCCGCCTACTGCGCCGGCCGCACCTGGACCGAGTACCTGCGCATCGACGAGGCGCACCACATCTTCGGCGTCCGGCTGAACGTGTGGACCGCGATCATCGTCGGCCTGCTGGCCATCGTCTACATCGTGATCTCGGCGAAGGTCCGCCCGGGCCAGGAAGAGGTCGTGGAGCCGCGGAAGGCGGCCGAGGCCACGGCCGCCGGGGCGGCGAAGGACGACGCCGAGGGCGCGGACGCGGAGCCGAAGGACGCCGACCCGAAGGACGGCAAGAAGCCCACGGGGAAGCCCACGGGCGAGGACTCCGCGGATCCGCTGTCCAAGGACGCCAAGCCCGAGGACGCCAAGCCCGAGGACACGAAGCCCGAGGACGCGAAGGCCGAGGACGCGAAGGCCGAGACGAAGGCCGAGCCCAAGGACGAGGTCGGGGACAAGGCCGAGGACGCCGCCAAGGCTGAGGACGGCACCGAGGACAAGGCCGAGGACGAGGACGAGGTCAAGGACGGCGCGGGCAAGCGCTGACCTCACCCCGTACGCGTACGCGTACGGATGGACAGGGCGGAGGGCCGCCGGGACCACGGGTTCCGGCGGCCCTCCCGTGTGTCAGGACCGGCGCGCGGCGAGGGCCAGGACGCGCCGTGCGCCGGTGACGACCGCCGCGTCCACGAAGCGGCCGTCGGGCAGGACGAACGCGCCGTCGTGGCAGCTCTCCGCCGCCTTCACGACCTTCTCGGCCGCGGCGATCTCGTCCGGGGCCGGCAGATAGGCCCGCTCGATGACGGGGAGCTGCCGGGGGTGGATCGCGGCCCGGCCGAGGAAGCCCATGGCCCGGCCCCGGGCGCAGTCCGCGGCGAGGGCGTCGAGGTCCCGGACGTGCGGGTGGACGGACTGGACCGGCGGCGGGAGCGCGGCGGCGCGGGCGGCGACCACGATCCGGCTGCGCGGCCAGTCCAGGCCGCGGTCGTCCCGTACCCCCAGGTCGGCACAGAGGTCGGCCTCGCCGAGGGCGATGCCGTGCACCGAGGGATGGGCGGTGGCGATGGCGTACGCGTGCTCCACGGCCAGCGCGTTCTCGAGCAGCGGGTAGAGCGGGAGGCCCTGGGACAGCTCGGCGATCCGGCCGATGTCAGTGGGGTGTGTCACCTTGGGAACACGGAGAGCGACGAGTCCGGGGAGGGAGACCAGGGTGGGGATGTCGCGGGGGGCGTGCACACGGACATGGACCGGTACGGGCTGGGGGTCGGCGAGCAGGTCGGCGGTGGCGTCGAGGGCGTACGCGCGGCGGTCCGGGGCCACCGCGTCCTCCAGGTCGACGATGACGACGTCGGCCCCGGAGGTGAGGGCCTTCTGGACGATGCCGGGGCGGTCGCCGGGGGCGTACAGCCAGGTCAGAGGGATGGGCCGGGTCGGAGGCGGGGTGGTCCCGCGGCCGGCGGGCGGGGCGGTGTGGTCGCGGTTCATACGGCTCCTTCGGCGCGCAGGGTGTCGATCTCGGCGGGGCCGAGGCCCAGTTCGGTGAGGAGGTCGGTGGTGTCGGCGCCGTGTGGGCGGCCGGCCCAGCGGATCGCGCCGGGGGTGGCGGAGAGCCGGAAGAGGACGTTCTGCATCCGGATCGGCCCGAGTTCGGGGTCGGGGACCTCGGTGACCGTGCCGAGGGCCTGGTACTGGGGGTCGTCGAGGACGTCCCGGACGTCGTAGACGGGGGCGATGGCCGCCTCGGCCTTCTCGAAGGCGGCCAGGACCTCGTCGCGGGTGCGCCGGGCGATCCAGGAACCGACGGCCTCGTCGAGGACGTCGGCGTGCGCGGCCCGGCCGGTGCCGTCGGCGAACCAGGGCTCGTCGGTCAGCTCCGGCCGGCCGACCAGCCGCAGGACGCGTTCGGCGATCGACTGGGCGGAGGTGGACACGGCGACCCAGGAGCCGTCGGCGGTCCGGTAGGTGTTGCGCGGGGCGTTGTTGCGGGAGCGGTTGCCGGTGCGGGGCTGGACGTAGCCGAGCTGGTCGTACCAGAGGGGGTGGGGGCCGATGACGGAGAGCATCGGTTCGATGAGGGCGAGGTCGACGATCTGGCCGCGGCCGGTGCGGGTCCTCGCGGCGAGCGCGGTCGTCACGGCGTACGCGGTGGCGAGCGCGGCCACGGAGTCGGCGAGGCCGAAGGGCGGCAGGGTCGGCGGTCCGTCGGGTTCGCCGGTGAGGGCGGCGAAGCCGCTCATGGCCTCGGCGAGGGTGCCGAAGCCGGGGCGGTGGGAGTACGGGCCGAACTGCCCGAAGCCGGTGACACGGGCCAGCACGAGCCGCGGGTTGGCGGCCGACAGCTCCTCCCAGCCGAGACCCCAGCGTTCCAGGGTGCCGGGGCGGAAGTTCTCCACGATCACGTCGGCGCCGGCGGCGAGCCGCAGCAGGGTGTCCCGGCCGCCGGGGGTGGACAGGTCGAGGGTCATCGTCCGCTTGTTGCGGCCGAGGACCTTCCACCACAGGCCGACGCCGTCCTTGGCGGGGCCGTGGCCGCGGGACGGGTCGGGCTTGCGCGGGTGTTCGATCTTCACGACGTCGGCGCCGAAGTCACCGAGCAGGGTCGCGGCGAGC
Source organism: Streptomyces laurentii (assembly GCF_040635425.1). Taxonomy (NCBI): domain Bacteria; kingdom Bacillati; phylum Actinomycetota; class Actinomycetes; order Kitasatosporales; family Streptomycetaceae; genus Streptomyces; species Streptomyces laurentii. The sequence goes on from NZ_JBEYHT010000046.1 coordinate 30,300, forward strand.
GGGCCCGCGAAGAGGGTGGCGAGGTCGAGGACGCGCAGGCCGGACAGAGGAGGGGTGGGGGCGGGGGTGCTCATACGCGGTCGGCCTCCCGGTCCGCTTCCCGGCCGGAGTCCGGCGCGGAGTCCCGCTCGGCCTCGGTGCCGCCGGGGGCCGGGGCGAGGGCGGCGTCGATCTCGGCGCGGTACGGCATCGACGGGGACGCGCCCTCGCGCTGCACGGACAGCGCGGCGGCGGCCGACGCCCAGGCGAGCGCCGCCGGCATGGGCCGGCCCTCGGCGAGCGCCACGGCCAGGGCGCCCACGAAGGTGTCGCCGGCGGCGGTGGTGTCCACGGCGGTCACCCGGGGCGCGGGCACGGTCACCGGTTCACGGCCGCGCGCGGCGTAGAGGCAGCCGGCCGCGCCGAGGGTGACGACCACCTCGGGCACGTCGGCGAGCAGCGCCCGGGCGGCGGCGTACGGGTCGGTGCGGCCGGTCAGCGCGGCGGCCTCGTGCTGGTTGGGCACCAGCAGGTCGGTGGCGGCGAGGAGCGCGGGCGGCAGCGGCCGGGCGGGGACGGGCGCGGGGGTGAGGACGGTGCGCACCCCGTGCGCGCGGGCGGTGCGGGCGCCCGCGGTGACGGCGGGAAGGGGGAGTTCGAGCTGGAGCAGCAGGAGGTCGGCGGTGGCGATCAGGGCCTCGTCGCCGTGATCGAGGGAGGTGACGGCGCTGTTGGCGCCGGGGACGACGACGATCGCGTTGCCGCCCTCGTCGTCGACGACGATGTGCGCGGTGCCGGACGGGCCCTCGGCCGTACGGACGAGGTCGGTGTCGACGCCGCTTCGGTCGAGCGCGGTGCGCAGCCGGGTGCCGAAGCCGTCGGTGCCGACCGCCCCGATCATGGCCACCTCGGCGCCCGCGCGGGCGGCGGCGACGGCCTGGTTGGCGCCCTTGCCGCCGGACAGGGTGCGAAAGGCGCGGCCGGTGACGGTCTCGCCGCGGGCCGGGGCCTGGGCGACGTAGGCCACCAGGTCCATGTTCAGGCTGCCGAGGACGACGATGCCGGCCGGGCGGACGGGGGCGGGACGAACGGGTGCCGGACGGGGGCCGGGGGCGGTGGGAGTGGTGGGAGTGGTCGGTGGATGCGGATGGGTCATGGGCGTACGGCCTCCGAGTGCGTCAGTGCGGCCAGGGTGTCGAAGCCGGCGCCGTCGAAGGGGGGCACCGTCGTCGACAGCCGGTTCTTGAGAGGGGAGGTCCAGCGGGCGGGCAGCCGGTCGGGGTGGCCGGCGAGGAGTCCGGCGACGGAACCGGCGGCGGCGCCGTTGGAGTCGGTGTCCCAGCCGCCGGCCACCGCCGCGCAGATCGAGCGGCCGAAGTCGCCGTCGGCATGGGTGAGGGCGGCGGCGAGGAGCGCCGTGTTGGGGACGGCGTGGACCCAGTGGTAGCGGCCGTACGCGGTGTGCAGCCGGTCCACGACGGTGTCGAAGTCGAGGTCGGCGCGGGCGGCGGCGATCCCGGTACGGACGGCTTCGGCCAGCCGTGACGCGGGTGGGACGACGCGGAGTCCGGCGGCCAGGGCCCGGTGCACGTCGGCGGTGCCGTCGGCGGCGGTCGCGAGGACGGCGGCGGTGAACATCGCCGCGTACACACCGTTGCCGGTGTGCGTCAGGACCGCGTCCCGGTACGCCTGCCGGGCGGCCGAGGCCGGGTCACCGGGGTGGGTCCAGCCGTGCGCGTCGGCGCGGATCCGGGCGCCGATCCACTCCCGGAACGGGTTGCGGCGGGTGGCGGTGTGCGGTGGTTCGACGCCGTCGAGGAGATTGCGGTAGGCGATCCGCTCGGCGGTGAACGTGCGCCCGGCGGGCAGTTCGTCGAGCCACAGCCGGGCCAGGTCGGCGGTGGCGAAGCCGCGGCCGTGGCGGCGCAGGAGGAGCAGGGCGAGGAGGGGGTGGTCGAGGTCGTCGTCCGGCGGCATCCCGTCGATGTTCTCGGCGAGGGAGGTGGCGGCGGACCGGCGGTTCCACGGGTGCGCGGCGAGCAGGTCCGCCGGGACCCCGCGCGCCGTGAACCAGTCGGCGAGCGGCCAGTTGCCGGTGGCGCGGGCGAGGGCCCGGATCGCGGCCAGCGGCAGCTTCTCCACGGGCTTGCCGAGCAGACAGCCGGCGGCCCGGCCGAGCCAGGCGGCGTGCAGCCGGTGGCGGAGGGGGTCCTCCGCGGGGTCCGCCGGATTCGCCGGGTCGCGGTCCTCGGGGAGTGGGTCCGGCCAGTCCGGGCAGGCGGCCTCGATCGCGGCGAGCGAGGCAGGCTCCCGGTCGGCGAGCGGGGACGGCAGGGCCGCCAGGGCGTCGAGGAGTTCCTCGGCCGGCGGCCGCAGTTCGGGGCGCGGGAGGGGAGAGGCACCGGCCGCGGGCGGTGCCGGGTGGCCGCCCGCCGCGTACCAGCGGGCGGCCAGGGCGGCCACGGCACGGGCGTCGCGGCCGTCCTCGGCGGCCTGCCGCAGCTCGTGGCCCACCAGGTCCTCCGGCTGGACCCAGGTGACCCGCAGCGGCGACGGCGGAGGCGGCGGGGACAGAGGGGGCGGAGGCGACGGCGGAGGCGGCGGGGACAGGGTCACCGGGCCGCGCCCGTGAGCCGCGCGTACGCCGCCTCGTGCGCGCGGCGCCGGGCCGTGTCCCGGGCGAACACCTCGTGCGCCACGGCCGCCAGCGCGCTCGCCGGTGCGTGCAGGTCGAGCCGGCTCGCCTCCGCTACCCGCTTCGCCCAGTCGTCCGGGACGGCCGCCGCGCCGTGCAGCGCGCCCGCGAGCGCGCCCGCCATGGTGGCGATCGAGTCGCAGTCGCGCCCGTAGTTGACGGCGCCGAGCACCGTACGGCGGTAGTCGCCGTCGCCGACGAGCAGCATGCCGAGGGCGACGGGCAGTTCCTCGACGGCGTGCGTACGGGAGGGGCGGCGGGCGTCGAGCGAGGGGGCGCGGTAGTCGGGGCCGACCGAGTCGAAGGGCTCGACCGCCCGCCGCAGCGGTCCAAGCGCCGACTCGAAGTCCCGGTATCCGTCGGCTACTTCGGTGACCGCCTCGATGGCGGCGCGGGTGCCGTCCTTGGCGAGGGAGAGGGCGGTGTCGACGACGGAGCGGGCGGTGGCGTCCGGGGCGCAGGCCGCGGCGACGGCCGCCGCGAAGACGCCGGCGGCCTCCCGCCCGTACGAGGACTGGTGGGCGCCCGCGATGTCGAGGGCCTCGGCGTAGGCGCCCGCCGGATCGGCCGCGTTGACCAGGCCGACCGGCGCCATGTACATCGCCGCCCCGCAGTTGACGATGTTGCCGGTGCCGGCCTCGCGCGGGTCGGCGTGCCCGTAGTGCAGCCGGGTCACGATCCACTTCTCGGCGAGGAAGACCCGCTGCAGGGGGAGTGCCTCGGCCTCCAGTTCCGGGATCCACACGGTGCGGCCGATGAGTTCGGGCACCAGGTGCTCGGCGACCGCGTACGCGTCGAGGTGGTCGCGGACCGTCTCGTACACCCGGATCAGGGCGTGCGTCATCAAGGTGTCGTCGGTGACGTGTCCGTCGCCCTTGTGGTACGGCGCGAGGGGGCGGGCGGTGCGCCACGCGTCGCCGTTCCAGGGGCCGACGATCCCGGTGACGCGACCGCCGTGGCGTTCCGCGATCTGTTCGGGGGAGTAGCCCTCGACCGGGCCGCCGAGGGCGTCGCCCACGGCGGCTCCGAGGAGACTGCCGCTGATGCGGTCATCCAGAAGGGGAGTCATGTCCGGATTGTCCACCTGGGGTGGCCGGTTCCGTGGCTGCGGCCGCGAGCCGACCGGCGAATTCCACCAGATCGGTGCCCGCGAGCCACGGCAGCGCGCAGCCCGCGAGGGTCCGGCACGCCGCCCGCCAGGTCGCCGGCACCGAACTCCCGCCGCCCAGCGCCCCGGTGAGCGCGCCGGCCAGCGCCGGTGCCGAGTCCGCGACCCGGGACAGACAGGCCGCGGCCGGCAGCGCGGCGGCGGCCTCGCCCCGCGCGGCCACCGTCAGGGCGAGGGCGACCGGCACGGTCTCGGCGGCGGCGATGCCGTAGCTGTAGACGTGGTCCACGATCTGGTGTTCGAGGAGCGGGACGAGGGCGAAGGCGGTGCCGGCGGTGCGGGCCAGCCCGACCGCGTACCGGCCGTTGCGGCCGATCTCCGTACCGGGCGGCAGTTCGGCGAGGGCCGCCTCCACCGCCTCCTCCGGCGCGGCCCCGCCGAGCGCGGCGGCGACGGCCGCCGCCATCGCGCGGGCGCCGTGGACCCCGTCGCCGTCCTGCGTGTACCGGGCGTCGAACTCGGCGAGCGCGGCCGCCGGGCCCGGCTCCCCGGGGTGGGCGAGGGCCAGGACGGCGGCGCGTACGCAGGCGGCGTCGTCGAAGTAGTGCGGGTTGTCGTGCCCGGTCGCGGGCGGGCGCAGCCCGGCGGCCAGATTGCCGAGCCCGGCCCGGACCGAGATCCGGGCCCGCAGCGGGAGCACGGCCGACTCGACCTCGGGCGCCCGGTCCGCCGCCGCGGCCACCTGTCCCGCGAGGGAGTGCCAGGCCAGGTCGACGGCGGCCCGCAGCCGGAGCCCGGGGGTGAGACCGCGGAACGCCGGCTCGTTCCGGGCCAGCAGCGCCCCGGCCGTGAACACCGCCCACTCGGCGTCGTCGGACGGCCCGAGCCGGAGCGGCTCGGGCGGCTGGTTGAGGGCGAGCGGGACGGGCAGCGTGGTCGTCGCGTTCTCCTCGGCGAACGTGTCGAGTTCCCGGGTGAGCCGCCGGGTCCACTCGGGCATCCGCGCCGCCCGGTGCCGCACCGCGGGCCACCCGGCGGCGTCCCCGGCCGCGATCCCGAGCAGCAGCCCCTCGATCCGGTCGCGGCGGACGGGGGTTCCGGCGGCGCCCCCGTCGAGGCGGATGTCCCTCAGGGACGGGGCCCCGGCCGCGCCCGCCTCCGCGTCCGCGGCGCTGGGCTCGGCCGTCCTCGGGCCCGGGTCCGGGTTCATGACGCTTCCTCGGGTCGGGCCGCCGGGCTCCAGGGCCGGTTCCGGGGGCGGAGCCATGCCCGCCGCCGTACGAGAGCCCCCCGCGCTGGAGCCGTGTCCGGCCGTACGGGCGAACGGGGCCGGCCCGCCGGCCGCGCCCGGCTTCCCGGCCGCGCTCGCGGCGGCGGGTCCGGGCCGCGTCGGATCCGTACCGGCGAGGCGCCGGCCGGCCGTGCCCGGGACCACGCCGTCGGGACAGACGACCCCCAGGACGGGCGCCACCGCCGCGCCCACGCGCCGGTCCGTGGCTCCGGCCGCCGGTGTCGGGTCCGCGTTCATCGGGCGTCCTCCTCGGGGGTCAGCAGGTCCGCGATGTCCAGCACGTGGTGGCCGCGCATGGAGGGGAGGCAGCTGCCCGCCACCGGGGCGATGGCGCCGGCCCATTCCGCGGGGATCGCGGCGGCGCCGCACAGCGCGCCCGTGAGCGCCCCGGCGACCGCGGCCGTGGTGTCGGCGTCGCGGCCCATGTTGACGGCGGTGAGGACCGCCGTACGGAAGTCGCCGCGGGCCGCCGCGAAGGCGCCGAAGGCGAGGGCGACGGCCTCGGGGGCGAGGTCGGTCCAGGGGTAGCCGCCGATCACGACGGCGGAGCGGACGGCGCGTTCGCGTTCCAGCGGGTCGGTGCCGGCCCGCTCGGCGGCGACCACCGCGCGGCGCATCGAGCGCGCGGTCCAGGAGTCCATCGGGATCACCGACAGCGCCGCCGCGACCACCGAGGTGACGCCCTCGTGGCCCTCGCCACGTTCGCGCATCGCCGCCGCGACGCCTGCCGCGACCGCCTGCCCGCCGTAGATGCCCTCGCCCTCGTGGCTGACGCTGCCGTCGACGGCGACGAGCCGTGCCGCCTCGGCGGGCCGGCCGGCCGCGAAGACCCCGAACGGCGCGGCGCGCATGGCCAGCCCGTCGCTCCAGGCGTGCCGGTGCTGCGCGGAGATCGGCGCGGCCAGGCCCCGGCGGAGGTTCTCCAGGGTGCCGCGCTCGGAGAAGCCGGCGCCCCGGAACGGGCCCTCGTCGAGGTCGGCGATCCAGTGGTGCCAGGCCCGTTCGACATGGGCGACGGTCAGGGCGGAGCCGTGCCGGGCGAGCAGCAGCCCGGAGAAGATCGCGTACTCGGTGTCGTCCGTGCCCGCCGGACAGTCCGTCACGAAGCCTTCGATCCGGCCCCAGCGGCGGCGGATCTCCGAGGGGCGCAGGTTCTCGGCGGGCGCGCCGAGCGCGTCGCCCACCGCGAGACCGAGCAGCGCCCCCCTCGCCCGGTCGCGCACCTCGCGGGTCGTCGTCCTCGTCTCGCCGGCCATCTCGCTCCCCTTTCGTGGTCCTCTCATCTGTGCCACGCGGGGACCGAACCCTCACGGAGACGTGCCGTTCGGCCGGGTGACGCGGCGTCGCACCCGCGGCGGGTGGTGGCTTCGAGGGCCGGGAGAGGGGCGGGAGAGGGGCGGCCGGGGGGCCGCCGGGGAGCCGCCGGGGGAGCAAGGCGGACCTTAGTAAGTACGGCCTGCCTTGCTGGCGCGCCCCTTACATCCCGCGTATGTTCGAGGACATCGGAGGGGGCGGGCACGCCGAACCCCAGGGGAGACAAGGGGATCCGCATGTCCATCATCGAAACCGCCGCGCCACTGCACGAGGCCCACCGCGACAACCACACCCACCGCGACGTGAACGGCGGCTGGCTGCGCCCCGCCGTCTTCGGCGCGATGGACGGACTCGTCTCCAACCTCGCGCTCATGACGGGTGTGGCCGGTGGCGCCGTCTCCTCGCAGACCATCGTCATCACCGGCCTGGCCGGCCTCGCCGCCGGCGCCTTCTCGATGGCGGCCGGCGAGTACACCTCGGTCGCCTCGCAGCGCGATCTGGTCCAGGCCGAACTCGACGTCGAGCGCCGCCAGTTGCGCAAGCATCCGATCGACGAGATGGAGGAGCTGGCCGCGCTCTACGTCTCCCGAGGCGTCGAGCCCAAGCTCGCCCGCGAGGTCGCCCTCCAGCTGTCCCGCGACCCGGAGCAGGCGCTGGAGATCCACGCCCGCGAGGAACTGGGCATCGACCCCGACGACCTGCCGTCGCCGATGGTCGCCGCGGTGTCGTCGTTCGGCTCGTTCGCGCTGGGCGCCCTGCTGCCGCTGCTGCCGTACCTGCTCGGCGCCACCGTGCTCTGGCCGGCCCTGCTGCTCGCCCTGATCGGCCTCTTCGCCTGCGGCGCCCTCGTCGCCCGGGTCACCGCCCGCGGCTGGCTGTTCAGCGGCCTGCGCCAGCTCGTCCTCGGCGGCGCCGCGGCGGCCGTCACGTACGGACTGGGCATGCTTTTCGGAGCGGCGCTGTAGCGCGCGGATCGCTTCGGATCGCGTCGGATACTCCGGGCGGCCGGAACGGACAGGGATGTCCGCTCCGGCCGCCCGCGCGTGTGCTCAGCCCAGACCGAACCGCGGCGGACACGCGGGCAGGCCGTCGATCTCCACGGGCACCGATCGGTGCTCCCGCCACCGCTCGGGGGTGAGCCGGAGCCGGCGGGGTACGGCGGAACGCGCGCGTACGGCGTGATGCTCGACGCCGTCGTCCTGGCAGCCCAGCTCGCGCGACACCGTCAGCGACGCCGTGTTGTCGGCGTACGCGCCCGAGGCGGCGTGCCGCGCGCCGAGCCCGGCGAAGGCCGGCTGGAGGCGGGTCCGGCCTTCGCAACGTTCCGTGCCCCTCGTGTTTCCGCAGGTGGGTCCATAGCTTCGGGCTGTGATCTATCTCCCTGAGCGGATCCGCCGTTCCGGTGGGAGACTATGCGCAGCGCTCCATAACGAGCCGGTTACCCGGCGGTTTCGAATGCTCGGCCACCGGGCATGAGGCGTAAGCGCCGCGGGCAAGGACGCCCGCCCTGCGACGGGTCGATGGCGACCCCACCGTCGAACCGTCCCCCACGGGCACCCCCAGCGGAAGCCCGCGAGAGCCGAACGAGAGTCAGCGACACCCCGAGACGCCCCGGACATCCCGTGGGCGCCCCGGCAGACCCCTGATCGACCCCCGAGGAACATCCCTGGATGTTCCGGATCCTCGGATCTCCGGATCCCTGGTTCCTCGTGCCTCCGTGGATATCGCGGATTCCGTGGATACCCCTCGGCAACCCCGTGGCGTCCCCGCACCGGTGCCCACGCTGTACTTCCGTACCCCCGAAACCGGGCCGAAGGCGGGCTGAAGTCGGGCGGAGCCGGGCCGAAGCCGGCCCTCCGTCGGCCCCGCGCCCAGCCCGCACGGCACCTGCGGTGTCCGCATAGTGGAATCCATTTTCCACCTTGCGAGATTCCGGTCATTATGTAACTGCATGAAATTTCGCGGAGGGCCAACGTCGTCCCTCGGCTGCTGCCTATGCCACGACGACGACGGGAGAGCCGATGCGTACCGACGCCTGGTCACCCCTGGACGGTCGCCCCGCCCCCCAGGGGCTGTACGACCCCCGTAACGAGCACGACGCCTGCGGCGTCGGGTTCGTGGCCACCCTCACCGGTGTGGCCGACCACGAGCTGGTCGAGCAGGCGCTGACCGTCCTGCGCAATCTCGAACACCGCGGTGCCACCGGCTCCGAGCCCGACTCCGGTGACGGCGCCGGCATCCTGCTCCAGATCCCGGACGCCTTCCTCCGCGAGGTCGCGGGCTTCGCTCTCCCCGAGGCCGGCGCGTACGCCGTCGGCATCGCGTTCCTCCCCGCCGCGGACCCGGCCCCGGCCGCCGCCCGCATCGAGACGATCGCCGCCGAAGAGGGCCTGACCGTACTCGGCTGGCGTGACGTCCCCGTCAGCCCCGAGCTGCTCGGCGCCTCCGCCCGTGCCACCATGCCCGTCTTCCGCCAGCTCTTCGTCGCCGACAGTGCCATCGGAGAGGCCCCCGTCACCGGCATCGCCCTCGACCGCAAGGCCTTCGTCCTGCGCAAGCGCGCCGAGCGTGAGACCGGGACGTACTTCCCGTCCCTCTCCGCCCGCACCCTCGTCTACAAGGGCATGCTGACCACCGGCCAGCTGGAGCCGTTCTTCCCGGACCTGTCCGACCGCCGCTTCGCCACCGCGATCGCGCTGGTCCACTCCCGGTTCTCCACCAACACCTTCCCGAGCTGGCCGCTCGCCCACCCATACCGCTTCGTCGCCCACAACGGCGAGATCAACACGGTCAAGGGCAACCGCAACTGGATGACCGCCCGCGAGGCCCAGCTCGCCGGCGACGCCTTCGGCACCGGCGCCGACGGCCGCGGCATCGAGCGGATCTTCCCGGTCTGCACCCCGGACGCCTCCGACTCCGCCTCCTTCGACGAGGTCCTGGAGCTGCTCCACCTGGGCGGCCGTTCGCTGCCCCACGCCGTCCTGATGATGGTCCCCGAGGCCTGGGAGAACCACACCTCCATGGACCCGGACCGGCGCGCCTTCTACCAGTACCACTCCACCCTGATGGAGCCCTGGGACGGCCCGGCCTGCGTCACCTTCACCGACGGCACCCAGGTCGGCGCGGTCCTCGACCGCAACGGTCTGCGCCCCGGCCGCTACTGGGTCACCGACGACGGTCTCGTCGTCCTCTCCTCCGAGGTCGGCGTCCTCGACATCGACCCCGCCCGGGTCGTCCGCAAGGGCCGCCTCCAGCCGGGCCGCATGTTCCTCGTCGACACCGCCGAGCACCGCATCATCGAGGACGACGAGATCAAGGCGGGCCTCGCCGCCGGTCAGCCGTACGCGCAGTGGCTGGAGACCGGCGAGATCGAGCTGTCCGACCTGCCCGAGCGCGAGCACATCGTGCACACCCACGCCTCGGTCACCCGCCGCCAGCAGACCTTCGGGTACACCGAGGAAGAGCTGCGCGTCATCCTCGCCCCGATGGCCCGCACCGGCGCGGAGCCGATCGGTTCCATGGGTACGGACTCGCCGATCGCCGCTCTCTCCGAGCGCCCGCGGCTTCTCTTCGACTACTTCACCCAGCTGTTCGCGCAGGTCACGAACCCGCCGCTGGACGCCATCCGGGAAGAGCTGGTCACCAGCCTCCGGTCCTCCCTCGGCCCGGGCAGCGACCTGCTCGACCCGACCGCCGCGTCCTGCCGCAGCGTCACCCTGCCGTTCCCGGTCATCGACAACGACGAGCTGGCCAAGCTCATCCACATCAACGCCGACGGCGACATGCCCGGCATGAAGGCCGTCACGCTCTCGGGCCTCTACCGGGTCTCCGGCGGCGGCGACGTGCTTGCCGCCCGCATCCGTGACATCTGCGCCGAGGCCGACACGGCGATCGACGGCGGCGCCCGGCTCCTCGTCCTGTCCGACCGGCACTCCGACGCCGAGCACGCGCCGATCCCGTCGCTGCTGCTCACGGCCGCCGTCCACCACCACCTCATCCGCACCAAGCAGCGCACCAAGGTGGGCCTGCTGGTCGAGGCCGGCGACGTCCGCGAGGTCCACCACGTGGCCCTGCTCATCGGGTACGGCGCCGCCGCCGTCAACCCGTACCTCGCCATGGAGTCCGTCGAGGACCTGGCCCGGGCCGGCACGTTCATCGACGCCGCGGACGTCGAGCCCGAGCAGGCCATCCGCAACCTCATCCACGCCCTCGGCAAGGGCGTCCTGAAGGTCATGTCCAAGATGGGCATCTCCACCGTGGCCTCCTACCGCGGCGCCCAGGTCTTCGAGGCCGTCGGCCTCGACACCGCCTTCGTCGACACGTACTTCAACGGCACCGCCACCAAGATCGGCGGCGCCGGCCTCGACGTCGTCGCGCAGGAGGTCGCCGCCCGCCACGCCAAGGCGTACCCGGCCTCCGGCATCGCCCCGGCGCACCGCGCGCTGGAGATCGGCGGCGAGTACCAGTGGCGTCGCGAGGGCGAGCCGCACCTGTTCGACCCGGAGACCGTGTTCCGGCTCCAGCACGCCACCCGCACCAAGCGGTACGACATCTTCAAGAAGTACACGGGCCGGGTGAACGAGCAGTCGGAGCGCCTCATGACGCTCCGCGGCCTGTTCGGCTTCGCCGCCGAAGGCCGTACGCCGGTGCCGCTCGACGAGGTCGAGCCGGTCGCCGACATCGCCCGCCGCTTCTCCACCGGCGCCATGTCGTACGGCTCCATCTCCCGCGAGGCCCACGAGACCCTCGCCGTCGCGATGAACCGGCTCGGCGGCAAGTCGAACACCGGCGAGGGCGGCGAGGACCCCGACCGTCTGTACGACCCGGAGCGCCGCTCCGCGATCAAGCAGGTGGCCTCCGGCCGCTTCGGCGTCACCAGCGAGTACCTCGTCCACGCCGACGACATCCAGATCAAGATGGCCCAGGGCGCCAAGCCCGGCGAGGGCGGCCAGCTGCCCGGCCACAAGGTCTACCCGTGGGTCGCGAAGACCCGGCACTCCACCCCGGGCGTCGGCCTGATCTCCCCGCCGCCGCACCACGACATCTACTCCATCGAGGACCTCGCCCAGCTCATCCACGACCTCAAGAACGCCAACCCGGACGCCCGCATCCACGTGAAGCTGGTCTCCGAGGTCGGCGTCGGCACCGTGGCCGCGGGCGTGTCCAAGGCCCACGCGGACGTCGTGCTCGTCTCCGGCCACGACGGCGGTACGGGCGCCTCCCCGCTCACCTCGCTCAAGCACGCGGGCGGCCCCTGGGAGCTGGGCCTCGCCGAGACCCAGCAGACGCTGCTGCTCAACGGTCTGCGCGACCGGATCGTCGTGCAGACCGACGGCCAGCTGAAGACCGGCCGCGACGTCGTCATCGCCGCCCTCCTCGGCGCCGAGGAGTTCGGCTTCGCCACCGCGCCGCTCGTCGTCTCCGGCTGCGTCATGATGCGCGTCTGCCACCTCGACACCTGTCCGGTCGGCATCGCCACCCAGAACCCGGTGCTGCGCGACCGCTTCGCCGGCAAGCCCGAATTCGTCGTCAACTTCTTCGAGTTCATCGCCGAGGAGGTACGCGAGCTCCTCGCCGAACTCGGCTTCCGTACCCTGGAGGAGGCCGTCGGCCACGCCGAACTCCTCGACACCAGCCGGGCCGTGACCCACTGGAAGGCCCAAGGGCTGGACCTGGAACCGCTGTTCCACGTCCCCGACCTGCCCGACGGCGCGGTCCGCCACGCCCTCGTCCCGCAGGACCACGGCCTGGAGAAGGCCCTCGACAACGAGCTGATCGAGCTCGCCGCCGAGGCCCTGAACGCCGACTCCGCCGCGGCCGCCCAGCCCGTCCGCGCCCAGGTCGCCATCCGTAACATCAACCGCACCGTCGGCACCATGCTCGGCCACCAGGTCACCAAGCGCTTCGGCGGCGCGGGCCTGCCCGACGACACCGTCGACATCACCTTCACCGGCTCCGCCGGCCAGTCCTTCGGCGCCTTCCTGCCCGCCGGCGTCACCCTGCGCCTGGAGGGCGACGCCAACGACTACGTCGGCAAGGGCCTGTCCGGCGGCCGGATCGTGGTCCGCCCGGACCGCGGCGCCGAGCACCTCGCCGAGTACTCGACCATCGCGGGCAACACCCTCGCGTACGGCGCGACCGGCGGCGAGATGTTCCTGCGCGGCCGCACCGGCGAACGCTTCTGCGTCCGCAACTCCGGTGCCCTGGTGGTGGCCGAGGGCGTCGGCGACCACGGCTGCGAGTACATGACCGGCGGGACGGCCGTCGTCCTCGGCGAGACCGGCCGCAACTTCGCGGCCGGCATGTCCGGCGGCGTCGCCTACGTCGTCGACCTCGACCGCGACCGCGTCAACCCCGGCAACCTCGCGGCCGTCGAGACCCTGTCCGACACCGACGCGGCCTGGCTGCACGACGTCGTACGCCGCCACCACGAGGAGACCGGCTCGACCGTCGCGCGGAAGCTGCTCGACGACTGGAGCGCGGCCGCGGCCCGCTTCAGCAAGATCATCCCCACCACGTACAAGGCCGTGCTCGCCGCCAAGGACGCCGCCGAGCTCGCCGGTCTCTCCGAGGCCGAGACCACCGAGAAGATGATGGAGGCGGCGACCCATGGCTGACCCCAAGGGCTTCCTGACCACCGGGCGCGAGGTCGCGCCGACCCGGCCGGTGGAGACGCGCGTCAAGGACTGGAACGAGGTCTACGTCCCCGGCTCCCTGCTGCCGATCATCGGCAAGCAGGCCGGCCGCTGCATGGACTGCGGTATCCCGTTCTGCCACAACGGCTGCCCGCTCGGGAACCTCATCCCCGAGTGGAACGACTACGCCTACCGCGAGGACTGGGCCGCCGCCTCCGAGCGGCTGCACGCCACCAACAACTTCCCCGAGTTCACCGGCCGGCTGTGCCCCGCGCCCTGCGAGGCGGCCTGCGTCCTCGGCATCAACCAGCCGCCCGTCACCATCAAGAACGTCGAGGTCTCCATCATCGACCGGGCCTGGGACGCGGGCGGCGTACGGCCGCAGGCCCCCGAGCGCCTGTCCGGCCGGACGGTCGCCGTCATCGGCTCCGGCCCGGCCGGCCTCGCCGCCGCCCAGCAGCTCACCCGGGCCGGCCACACGGTCGTCGTGTACGAGCGGGCCGACCGCATCGGCGGCCTGCTGCGTTACGGCATCCCCGAGTTCAAGATGGAGAAGCGGCACATCAACCGCCGTATCGAGCAGATGCGCGCGGAGGGCACCAAGTTCCGCACCGGCATCGAGATCGGCCGCGATCTCACCGCCACCGACCTGCGCAAGCGCTTCGACGCCGTCGTCGTCGCCGCGGGCGCCACCACCTCCCGCGACCTGCCCGTCCCGGGCCGTGAACTGCGCGGTGTGTACCAGGCGATGGAGTACCTGCCGCTCGCCAACAAGGTGCAGGAGGGCGACTACGTCACCACCCCCCTGTCCGCCGAGGGCAAGCATGTCGTCGTCATCGGCGGCGGCGACACCGGCGCCGACTGCGTGGGCACCGCCCACCGCCAGGGCGCGGCCTCCGTCACCCAGCTGGAGATCATGCCCCGGCCGGGCGAGGAGCGGAACGCCAACCAGCCGTGGCCGACCTTCCCCATGCTCTACAAGGTCACCTCGGCCCACGAGGAGGGCGGCGAGCGGGTCTACTCGGTCTCCACCACCCACTTCGAAGGCGACGAGGACGGGAACGTGCAGTTCCTGCACCTCGTCGAGGTCGAGTTCACCGACGGCAAGCTGGTCCAGAAGCCGGGCACCGAGCGGAAGATCCCCGCCCAGCTCGTCACCCTCGCCATGGGCTTCACGGGCACGGACACCGCCAACGGTCTCGTCGCCCAGCTGGGTCTGGAACTGGACGAGCGCGGTAACATCGCCCGTGACGCGGACTTCGCCACCAACGTCGATGGCGTCTTCGTCGCCGGCGACGCCGGCCGCGGCCAGTCGCTCATCGTGTGGGCCATCGCCGAGGGCCGTTCCGCCGCCCGCGCGGTCGACCGCCACCTGACCGGAGCCAGCTCCCTGCCGGCCCCGATCCGCCCGACGGACCGGTCGCTGACGGTCTGACCCCCCCTGAACGTCCCGTACAACGACGTACGGAACCGAGCGCGGCGCTCGCCCGAACTGTCCCCGACCAAGGACGACCTGGGTGGGCGCCGATGCTTTGTCGTGTGGGTGAACCGGCGCGGGTGAACCGGCGCTCGTGGACTACTGCATGCTCATCCGGTGCGGGTGGGCGGGATCGGCGGGGCAGACGAAGGCGCGGTACTCGCCGTCGCGGCCGACCTGGATCCCGGTCGTCCCCTTCGGGAGCGGGTACGGCTCCCAACTGCCGTTCGGCTCGCACGACTCGTACGAGTCGATGGTCAGCAGCACCCTCATCTCCGTCCCGCACGCGTCGCAGAACACCCGTACCAGATCGGTCTTGTGCCAGGAGTCCCAGCCGCCGACCTTCCAACCGGGCGCGAGGGACAGGTCGTACTGGTACCCGGGCGCCAAGTCGCCCATCCGCGCGACGAGTTCGTCCTCCCAGGCGTCGATACGCGCGCCGAGCCCGGTGGGCAGATAGTCGAGGTACGGGTAGTCGGTCACCTGCTCCGGGTGCACGACGCACGGCTCCGGGAGGTAGTACGTACGCTCGACGACGCCCGGCTCGGGCTGGACGCGGAGGGGATCGGCCACGTCGCCCGCCCGCCGCCACACCAGCCGGGTGGACGGCCCGAAGTGGCTGGACGTCCCGTCGTATCGGTGCTCGTAGAACGGGCACCACAGCACCTGGAGCAGATCCGTCCCGGGCGGGGCGAACAGCGCCAGGTCCGGGACATCCCGTACGTACAACTGGGCCGGCGCGAGCAGCGGCAGCGGCCCGCCGTCGTGACGGTCGGGCTGGTGGCCGGTGCGGGTCAGCTCGTCGATCTCGGCCCGTTCGGCGGCGGTGTAGCCGTACCCGCCGTCCGCCGCCCGCGGCCGCGTCCGCACCTCGTCCAGGAGACGGCGGTGGCGCCGGACCCGCTCCGGCGCGATCCCGCGCTGCCCCGGCCCGTGCTCCTCGCACACCGGCCACGCCTCACCCGCCGGCCACAGCAGCGGCCCGCCCACCGAACTCTCCCCAGCCGCCGGCGCGCCGGGCCGCGGGTGGAGCCGGGTGGCGGTGCGGGCCCAGGAGGCCAGCTCGGGAAAGGGGACGGTGACGTCGAGGGGCCGGTACGGGGTGAGGTGGGCCATGGCGTCGACCGTACGGGCCGGACGGCGCACCGTCCTCCGGGTTTCGGGCCCGCTACCGCGCGGGCCGCACCAGCGCGTCGGGCAGGTAGCCGGACCGGAGGCCCAGGTCCCAGTCGTGGGCGCGACCGGCGAGGACGGCCAGTGCGACGGTCCCCACGGGCAGCAGGCTCCGGACGACGGGGTCGGCGGTGAGGCTCTCGCGATGTGCCACGAGCCGTTCCTCAAGAGCCTGCTCGAAAGCGGCCTGGTCGTCGTCGAGCAGGACGCGCAACAGCCGCTGGTCCGGCGAGAGTTCGCCGACCGCGTCGAGCCCCTCGGCGGCGCGCTCCCGCTCGGCGGCGTCCGGCTTGGCCAGCGGTGTCGGGCCGGGGACGGCGCCGGGGTAGCGCCCCTCGACGACGGTCAGATAGCAGGCCAGAGCGTCCATCTCGGCGAGCTCGGCCGGAGTCGACAGCGCCTCCCGCTTCGAGTACGGAACCCCGTCGCGAATGGCGGGCGCGTAGTCCTCGTGCAGCAGCGGGCCGATCACCCGGGCCCGCTCGTCTATGAGCCCGCTGACGACGGACCACGCGAACGCGTCGAGCCACATCCGGGCGTCGGTCGCCGGGTGGGCCGGCTCCCACGTCTCGTCGTACACCTGCTCGTCGCTGCCGAGCTCCTCACCCGCGAGCGGGAGGGGAACCAGGAAGTCGCCGTCGGGGAAGCAGGCCAGGCTCAGCACGCCCAGGGCGCACTCGGCGGCGGTCTCCAGGGCGGGGCGCACGTCGGGCGCCCGGAGCCCGGGGTCGGACAGGGTGCGCGCGGCGAGGTGGTCGGCCAGTTCCACGCCCAGTTCCCGGAGCCCGCGCCGCAGCGGGACATCGCCGTACCGCATGCTGTGCCACCAGCCGAAGGCCCGGCCCCGCATGTCGTCGAGGGCCTCCTTGACCCGTCGTTCCGAGACCTCGTGGCGGGCTACTTCCTTGATCGTCATGAGAGCCATCCTGACAGCGGCCACTGACAGCGCGGACCGGCCGCCCCCACCCGTCACGCGCGTACCGTCCGTGACGGGGCATGGCCTCAGGAGTCTCGTCGTTACGCGGGAAGTTCTAACTCGCTGTTGATGGCGCCGACTTGGAAGGGTCTCGACGACTTCCTGCGGTAGTCCGTGGGGGTCATGCCGTAGGCGTCGCGGAACGCTCGGCTGAACGCGGCCGCGTGACTGAAGCCCCGCTGGGCGGCGATGACCCGCACCGGCACCCTCTGGTTCAGAGGGTCTGCCAAGTCCCGGCGCGCTCGGGCGAGTCGCTGCCGCTGCAGGAAGCCGGCGACCGTCGCGCCGTTTCCCTCCAGTTGGAACAAGCGGTGGAGGTAGCTGACGGAGATGTGGTGCGCGGCGGCGATCGCGGGGACGTCCAGCTGGGGGGCGTCGGCGTTGTCACGTATGAAGGCCATGATGCGGAGCGTCAGGGTGCGCCGGTGGGTCTCGGGGGGCAAGGACCGGTCGGCATCGAGGACACCGGCGAAGAGCGAGGCGACGAGGTCGGCGAGCACCGCGCTCAGGCGCGGGGCGTCGGCCGGTTGGTAGGAGTGACTTTCCCCCGTCACGTGGGTGAGGAACGTCGCCAGCAGGGCTCCCACTCCGGCTCGGGCCGAGATGCGCTTGCCGATGGCCTGGCCGGCGGTGCGTGAGGGCAGCGGAAGGAGTGCCTTGGGCACCTCGATTCCGATGAGTTCGAACGACCCCAGGCCGGTGTCGATTTCGAACGGGCGCGAGGTATCGCTGGTGTGGTATTCGAATGCGCTGTGCGCGATGGTGTCCCTGCCCAAAGTGACCACCCCGGCCCCGTGTTTGACGAGCGAAAGATGATACGCCTCGGGATCCGACTTCTCTATCAGTTTCGGCGTGCGGAGGAAAGTGAGAGAATCGGATTCGCATTTCAGTGGGTAGACGGTCATGTCGCCCAGTGGGATGTTGCGCTGGTTCACTCGTAAATTCGCGGAGCGCTCACTCCGCAGGTCCATGGGCGCATGCGTCTCCGACATGAGGGCCTGCCAGTACTCGAATCGGTCGGCGGGCGGCAAGTCGGCACTGCGAAACGTCATCTCGGGCAGCATGAGCGCATGTCTACAGCCGGTGGCGCGGCCCGTTCAAGGAATTCCTTGGCCTGGCCTGATTCAGGCAGGCCATAGGGGGCATAAGCGGAAATTTCCGCTGGTCGACCAGTACTTCAACATTCACCCAAGGGTGGTGGAGGGTGGCGGTCCGGTTGTGGACGGATCTGCTCCGGTGACGTGGCACATCAGGCGAGAGTGGCCGAGTGGACTCTCCGTCAAGGCACTGTGTACTTCAGGCCAACGTCCTGCCTGCTGGAATTCGGCACAATCGGTGGTGGATCAACGGGCCGAGGGGAATCCGCTCGGGGTGCTGTGGATGACAGCCGAAGCCGAATGCGTGAGACGGATTCGGCTGGGGCGGATGTTCAATGCGCGTGCGACCGACAAGAAATCGCCTGCAAGGGGGGACTCGTGAGGAAGAGTATCCGCGCTCTGTCGGCCGTCGAATTCTCCGTCACCGCAACCGGTGGGGAGATTGGTGCTCGGGCCGGCGCCCTTGACGTGCATTCGTCACACGTATCCGTGGCACGCGTCCGAAACGCGTATCCGTAACACGCGGCGCTCCAGCGCGGGTTACTCCCTTGCCCTTCCGCACCTCGGGGGCCCGGCCTCGCGGCCCTGACCGGCGACGCAGGCATGGTGCCGTCTCTCGGCGCGCTGATCCTCGCAAATCCTCCAACCATCCGAAGGACGTCATGACCATTGCAGCGAAGGCCACCACAGCAGGAGCGCTGGCCGCATTCGTACTCGCCGGATTCGTCGCCCCGCAGGCCGCCTCGGCTTCCTCCCCGTCCCCGATCGGGGGCGGCACCTTGTCCGCGCAGGAGGTCGGGGCGGCCAAGGCCGCCCACGACGACCGGAACGACAGATCCAAGGACGGCTGGGGCGGCAGGAACGCCACTGCCGCCGAACTCAAGTCGAAGGAGGCGTACATGGCGGCTCACAAGCCCAAGTCCATGGTGACCGCGACCTCCAAGATGCTCGCGAACACCCACCAGGGCCAGTGGTACAACAACTACTGCGGGCCCGCCACGCTGGTGATGGCCCTGGGCATGCGCGGGATCTGGAACTATGACCAGGGGACCTTCGCCAGCTGGATCGGCATCTCGCCAAACAACGGTGGTACCGGCGTGGACGCGATGAACAAGCAGCTGAACGACGAATCGGGTGGGTTCCCCTATGTCAGGGTCAACCTGCCCTACACCCCGACCAGTGCGGACGTCGCCGCGTTCAAGAACCGCCTCATAGGTGACACCGACGCCGGCGCCTCCCTGGTCGGCAACGCGATGGAGGTGTACAACGGCCCGCACCTCGTCGGCCACCCGAACAGCAGCACGACGATCTATCACTGGTTCCCGTTCCAGGGTTACGACGGGGACTGGGCGGCCTACCTGGACTCGGCGACCACCGTGTGGTCCAGCGTGCCCGCACGGAGCGGAATGCCCAACAGCACCCTCGTGACGATCATGGGCGGCCGTGGCTACAACTGGTAGGAGACTGCTGCTCGCGGCGGTGGGCGTGGCGCTGGCGGGCACCTTCGGGTGTTCGTCGACGCCACGCGCGTCCGAGGCGACAGCGGTGTCTCCGAATCCGAGCAGCGTGGTACCCTCCCCGCCGTCCGTATCCAGGCCCCCGGCCGCTTCCGGCAAGACCTTCTGCAGGGTGGATACCCCGGCCTCCTGGAAGCAGGCCCAGGCCGCCGGCATGCTCCAGGCGGCGCGGGACGAGTCCTTGGACCCGATGGCCGTGGCGCCCGACGGCTCCTCGGTGATCGCGGCCAGTCGGCGCGATGGTCGTGTGACCCTGGTCTGGGTGCGTGACCACGGTCGTGAGCGCACCACGATCTACACCGTCGCCGACTCCGGTCAGGGTGGCCTCGGCCTGGCCGACTTCGACGGCCGCTGGCTGGTCTTCGGTGTCCTCGCCTCGAACGATGTCGGCTCCAAGTGGGAGCTGTTCGCCTGGGACTCCCGGGCCGGCGGAGCCCCCAAGAGCATCGCGAGGACCCACGTCGGCGCCGACGGGAACCCGGTGCCCGGGCCGTTCCTGTACCCCTGGGTCGACAACGGCAAGGCGACCTGGGTGCAGGGGGTCGGCAACGGGAAGAAGGACCAGAAACTCACCGACGTCCAGCGGCAGGTCCATCTCTACGATCTCGCCTCGGGCACCGACAAGATCGTGCGCACCGGGCGCATGGCACCCTCGTTCTTCGCCGGAGACACACTGGTCTGGCCGGAGGCCTTCGCCATCGACACGCCCACGAAGCTCACCGCGGCCACCGCGGGGGGCAAGCCGGGCAGCCTCCCCGCGGCGCTGGCCGCCGCCGACGGCTCACCGGCCTCGGCGAGCGACGGAACCACCTGGGCGTGGACCGGAGTGGGCAACAAGAACCTGTACGCCTGGAGGGCCGGATGGCCGGCGCCGGTCACGGTGGTCGAGGGAGAGGCCATCGACTGGGTCCGGGTCGCCGGGGATGTGATCACCTGGACCGATCCCACCGCGACGTGGGCCGCCGACCTGCGCGGACGCGCGTACACGCGGATCACGCCGCAGTACGGCGGAAGCAACAGTCACGGGAGCGCCGTCGTCGTCTCCTATCCGGGACCGGACAAACGATCGGTCGGCTACGTGTTCACCAGTGCGGGCCTTGCCCCGCTCTCCTGCCCGCGATGAGAGCATCCACCTCATAGGTGCCTTCCGGCATCGGGCCCCCGAAGGACCGCGGCCCGAGGGCGGTTTCCAGCGGTCGCCGCCGCGCATGGTCGTGTCGATCAGGCCGTGAGCAGTCCCTGCGAAACGCTCGGCTCGGGTTTTCCAGCCGAGCGCTTCGCATGGGCGGCGGTCATCCTGACAGTGACCACCGACAGCGCGGACCGGTCGCCCAGGCCCGACGGTCAAGTACCACCCTTTATGGGGTATTTGGCGGCATGGAGGCAATGTAGGGGTCCCATACGGGCTCGGTGGCCCTCCCGTTAGACTCGCCGACGATCTTGATCGGCCGAAGCAGTGGGGGACGGCGAATTGACCGGCGGACGCGGACGTTGGCTTGGCGACAGACTGGACGCGCAGGCGTTCCTCAATCCCAAGAATGTGGCGAAGGCGGTCTTCCATCCCGCCTGGATTCCCCCGGGCGTCGACCCCACGGTCGAGTCCCTCAAGCGCGCCCGGATCATCTGCGGAACGGTCACGGCCGTCGGCGTCTACAGCTTCGTGCAGGGCGGATTCGCCTTCGACGAGATGCTGGAGAACGTCCTGACGGCCAGTCTCGTCCTGCTGGTGATCACCCCGTTGACGGTCGGCGTGATGCTCCTCGTGTGGCGGCGCCGTGCCGGGCACCTGCGTCGGATGCGTACCCCGCTGACGAACTCGCTCGTCCTGCTGCTCATCTTCATCGGCTCCGTGGCCGTGACGGTGACGAACTGGCAGATGCTGAAAGGGTTCGGCTTCCTCGTCGGGGTGCTGTCCTTCTTCGGGGGACTCTGGCTCACCGTGTTCGTGGGCGCCGGGGCCGTGTACGTGTCCGGCAACTTCTTCGGCACCGCCGTCGTCCACCGATGCCTGCCGCCACTGCTCGCCATGGTGACGACATGGCTGGTGGCGATCCCCGACCTGGTCACCGGCGACCTGCACGGCCTCAGCCTCACCCTGGGCATCGTCTTCATCCTGGGCGCGCCGGTGACGGTCACCGCCATCGCCCTGCTGGAGATGCGCCGCCTCCGGCGCCACCACGGCATCCGCCTGGGCGACCACCCGGCGACCCTGCCCGTACCGGGATCCGTTCCTCCGCCGCCCTCGTACCCGCCGTCCGGCAACCCGTACGCGGCGGCGGGGCAGCAGCCTCCGTCCGGCAATCCGTACGCGCCGGGGCCGCGGACGCCGCCCTCCGCTCCCACCGGCAACCCGTACGCGGCGGGCCGGCAGGCCGCCTCGTACCCGCCCGCCGGCAACCCCTACACGTCGGGTCACTAGGCGGTGCGTGCCGAGCCTGCCGCACCGCACCGGCCTCTCCGTCTCGCGGGAGGCCGGGACTGTCCGATGCCCCCTTGTGATGCGCGGGCGTACAACCCCGCGTGGATGCCGCCTGTCTGAAGAGTGCCGGAGGCATGAGCCTTCGGTGGCTTTCCGTACGGAGATTGGGGATCAGGTGGGGAAGCAGGTCTGGAGCGTCGTCATGGCCGGTGCCGCGGCAGCGGTGCTGACGGGCGTGGCCGCGCTGCCGGCCGGGGCGGCCACGGCGCCCGAGGGTGGGGCCGCGTTCACCAGTATCAAGGTGAACGGCGGCAAGCCGATCGTGATCGGGACGACGAAGGAGGTCGCGGTGCCCACGTCCTTCCGGTTGACGACCACGCGCACGTGGAGGTGGTCCGAGGTGTACCTGTACCGCGGCGATGCGGAGCGGTACAAGGGTGATCGGCTGTCGCACGCCATCGAGACGACCGACTGCATCAGGGTGAACTCGAACGTCTGCGACGTCGACGAGACGATGTACTTCAACCCGAGCGTGTGGAGTATGCGCAACAGCGAGGCCGGGGCCTGGAAGATCGCGGCCGAGGTGCGCTTCAACGGCGACGGCCGTGACATCGACAACAAGGATCTGACGGTCTACGTCAAGCGCAACTCCTGGCTGACCGTGAACGCCTCACCCGAGCCGGTGGCCAAGGGCGGCACCCTCACCGTGACCGGAAAGGTCACGCGGGCCAACTGGGAGACCAGGAAGTACGACTCCTACGCAGGCCGCAAGCTGAGCCTGCAGTTCAAGCCTGCCGGAGCCACCTCCTACACGTGGGTGAAGACGGTGTACTCGAACAGCAAGGGTGATCTCAAGACGACCGTGAGGGCGACCAAGTCGGGCACGTGGCGCTGGGTGTACGGCGGCAACGACACCACCGGGCCGTCGACGTCGGCCGGGGACTACGTCGTGGTGAAGTGACGTCCGCCGGGCCGGCGGGCCGGTGGTAACGGCTGCGACGGTCGAGGCGTCGGGTCCGTCGCGAGCGCGGCGGACCCGACACCTCGGGCCTTCGGCAGGCCGGACGGCAGGTCTGGCGGCGGCCGATAATCCCTGGCCGGGCCCCTTCTGGTCGGGCGATAGTGGCCGCATGTCTTCTCTCGTGCGCCACGTGACCATCGACTGTTCCGACGCCTACGCCCTGGCCTCCTTCTGGGCCGAGGTCCTCGACTCCCAGGTCTCCGACGACGACAAGCCGGGCGACCCCGAGGCCCTGGTCGACTCGCCGGGGGCCGGCCTCCTCTTCATCCAGGTCCCGGAGGGCAAGTCGGTGAAGAACCGCGTCCACCTGGATCTCAGCCCCCAGGACCGTACGCGCGACGAGGAGGTCGCACGCGTCCTCGCCCTTGGCGCCACCCTCGTCGACGACCGCCGCCGCCCGGACGGCACGGGCTGGGCCGTCCTCGCGGACCCCGAGGGCAACGAGTTCTGCGTCGAGCGCAGCCAGGCCGAACGCGACGCGGCGCGGTAGTGCGCGGTGCCGGACGCGCTCTTCCGGCCACTCCTGTGCGCTGAGTACGCGTACTCATGACCACGATGCCCGCCCCTCGCGATACTGCCGGTCCATGTCCAGTTGACCGAGGAGCACATGATGCGCGTGAGGAAGACCATGGCCGTGGCTCTGCTGGCGGCCTGCGCGATGACTGCCGTCAGTGTGGTACCCGCCGCCGCGGCGGCGACCGGGGGGCTTCTCCCTCACCCTGGGCCGGACGGCCTGGTGTGGGTGGAGGAGATGACCGGGGACGGTGGTCTCGTGTCGGGCGGGGCCTGGGAGGGGCTGCCGACCGTGCTGACCGCTGCCTGCGAAGGGGGCGGCAGCATAGACGTGACGATGGCGCAGCAGACACAGGTTGCGGCGTTCACCGTCGACTGTCCCGTGGGCGATGCGGGAGTGGGTTCGGTGACGATGGACCCGGGCGTGGTGAAGCCCGGGTCCTTCGCCGTGGGGGTCGATGCCTCCAGCGACGGCATCCGCTGGTCTCTGACGGTCACCCAGCCCGAGTAACCCCACGGTGGGTGTGCCGCGCGAAGCGTGGCACACCCTGCCTGCCTCCCACGCGTTCGAAGAATGGCGGCGCGGACGACGACCAGGCCGACAAGGACAGGGAACGGGCGGGCCTCTTCCGAAGCCGGCCGGCCCCGCTCCGCCCGGGGTGGAGAGCCGGGCGGAGCGGGAGCTCTCTAGAGCCGCGTGACGAGGGCGGCGAGGGTGGCGATCCAGGCGGAAGCGCCGATGACGGTGACGGCCGTGCGCCACATCAGACGGTCGCCGGCGGGGGAGAGCGGCGCTTGAGCGTCATCTTCGGTGGATCGTGGGGGTGGTTGCGGATCTCCACCGCGCAGTCCACGGCGGCGGACGCGTCGTGCCGCGGGCCGGTGGCGGTGTAGTGCCGGAACCAGGCGACGAGCAGTGCGCAGACCGTGCAGCCGGGGGCCGGGGCGGGGTGGTGGCGGAGTCCGTGGTCGGTGGCGAGGTCGGTGGTGGTCGTGATGGTCACGGTTTTCCCGGCGGGTAGACGGGGGTGGTGAGGGTGCGGATGCTGTCGCACTCGTTGTCGGTCGGCGGGCGGAGGTCCTCGGCTCGCGCGGTCCATTCCTTGCCGCCGCCCACAGGGCGGAGGTAGACGAGGTCGTCTTCGTGGGCCATCACCCGGCCGGGGCGAGTTGTCGCCACGCGCGTGTCGACCATGTACGACCCGATCGCGGGCATCGGCGCAGGCTGCGGGCGTGAGGGAGCGATGCGTTCGGACATCACCCGCTCCTTTCTGTAGCGAATCCACTACGAGGCGTCGCCAGAGTGGCCTACAGTCGAGAGACCTTCAACTAGCGACAGCCGAAGGGTGAGTTGTGGTCAATCTCAAGGAGTTGCAGCCGGAGAGCAGTCCCCGGGCCGCCTTCGGTGCACAACTGCGCAGAGTGCGGGAGGGCCTGGGCTGGCGGCAGGAGGATCTGTCCGACCGGATCGGGTGCTCCAGTCAGCACATCTCCGCCGTCGAAACTGCTCGCAAGCCTCCGACCCTGCCCTTCGCGCGGAAAGCGGATCAGGTCTGCGGCACCACGAACACCGTCGATTCGTTCGTGCGGGCGTATCACGAGACACGGCACGGGATCCTGCTGGAGGGCTTCCCGGAGTACGTGGCCTACGAGGCGCGCGCGGTCGAGATCCGGCTGTTCGAGATCGGCGTCATTCCGGGGTTGTTGCAGACTCCGGAATACGCGCAGGCAGTGGCCAGGGGGCGTGTGCAGCGGGGCTCCCTCACTCGGGAGCAGGCGGAGGAGGGCCTGGCGTTCCTCGCCGAGAGGCAGGAGCGGCTGAAGCAGGAGCGTCCGCCCATGCTGCTCGTGGTGATGGACGAGAGCTGCATCCGTCGCCCCGTCGGTGGCCCAGCGGTCATGGAAGCGCAGTTGCGCAGTTTGATCGAGTTCGCCGAGCTGTCCAACAGCATGCTGCAGATAGCGCCCTACGAGCTGGGCGAGCGACGGTCGTTCGACCTTCCGGTCAACCATCTGACGCTCAAGGACCGGACCATGGTGTCGTACACGGAATCCCACGCCCAAGGCTTCGTCGACCGCGAAACCGCTTCTGTCATGCCTGTCCTGACGGCCTACCATCAGCTTCAGGCCGAATGCCTCTCGCAGGCCGGCTCCGTGGCCATGATCGAGCAGGTACGAAAGGGCACCCAGTGACGACCGCATCCCCTCGATGGTTCAAGTCCTCCTACAGTGGCACCACCAGCAACTGCGTCGAGGTCGCCATCAACCTCGTCGCCTCGCACGGCACCGTCCCCGTCCGTGACTCCAAGGTCTCCGACGGGCCCTCGTTCAGCGTCTCCGCCTCCGCGTTCTCGTCGTTCGTCGCCGGTGTCAAGGGCGGCCGGCTCGGCGTGTGACCGTAAGAAGCCCTGCTCCGCCCCTGGTTCGGGGCGGAGCAGGGCCTTTTCGTACGCGCGATTCAGTCGGTCGGTGGTGTGCCGGCCGCCCGCAGGGCGTCGACGACGGCGCGGATGGAGGGTCGGCGTCCGGCGTCGGTGCGCCAGGTGGCGTAGATGTGCCGGCTGACCGGCTGTCGTACGGGGACGAAGGCGACGTCGTCGTCCATCGGCAGCCGGCCGAGGCGGGGTGCGACGCAGACGCCGAGTCCGGCGGCGACCAGGGCGAGCTGGGTGTGGTGGTCGGCGGCGACATGGGCGATGCGGGGCTCGATGCCCTTGGCGCGCAGGGTGAACATCAGCCATTCGTGGCAGAACTCGCCGCGTGGCCAGGAGACCCATTCATCCTCGGCGAAGTCCTCCAGGTCGACGACCTCGCGGCCGGCGAGCGGGTGGTCGGCGGGAAGGGCCAAGTCGGCGGCGTCGTCGAGGAGATGGGCCCGTTCGAGGCCGGCGGGGACGGGCGCCCGCTTGTTGTTCCAGTCGAGGACGACCGACAGGTCGCAGTCGCCGCGCAGTACTTCGCGGATCCCGGGCTCGGGTTCCAGCTCCGTGGTGTGCACGCGCAGGTCGGGGTGAGCGGCGCGCAGGGCGCGGATCGCGGACGGGAAGAGTCCGCGCATGGCCGTCGGGAAGGCGGCGATCCGTACCTCGCCGACCACCTGGCCGCGCTGGGCCTCTATGTCGGCCTGGGCGAGCTCCACCTGGGAGAGGATGCGGGAGGCGTGCTCGGCGAGCAGCAGCCCGGCATCGGTGAGCCGGACCCCTCGGCCGTTCTTGGCGAGCAGTTGCTGGCCGATCTCACGCTCCAGCTTGGCGAGCTGCTGGGACACGGCCGAGGTCGTGACGTGCAGGCCGTCGGCGGCGCCGCTCACCGAACCGTGCCGCGCGACCGCGTCCAGGGTCCGCAGACGCTCCAGATTCAACATATAAGCAATACTAAGACATATGAGGGAGAAGTTCTCACTTGTTCTATAAGGTTGATTCGGTGACGCTGAGGGAATGAGCAGTTCCACCCCCACGCACTCCCTCCCCCCCCCCCCACGTCACCCGCGCGTCGACTGGCGCATCCGCTTCGGTGCCCTCGCCCTGATCTGGGGATTCAGCTTCCTCTTGATCAAAGTCGCCACGGACGGCTTCGCCCCGTTCCAGGTGACCTTCGCCCGGCTCGTGTTCGGTACGGCGGTGCTGGCCGTCGCCGTGGCCGTCAAGGGCGACCGGCTGCCGCGCGGCGCGCGCGTCTGGGGCCATCTGGCCGTGGCGGCCATCCTGCTCAACGCACTGCCGTTCTCCCTCTTCGCGTACGCGGAGCTGACGATCCCCTCGACGCTCGCGAGTATCTGCAACGCCACCACCCCGCTGTGGGGCATGCTCCTCTCGCTCGTCGCCCTGTCCGAGGACCGCCCGACCCGGGTACGCGCGGCGGGTCTGGGCATCGGCTTCATCGGCGTACTGACCGTGCTCGGCGCCTGGCAGGGCTTCTCCGGCCTCGACGTCACCGGCACCGCGATGGCCCTGCTCGCCTCATTCAGCTACGCGGTCGGCTGGATCTACCTCTGATCTTGCGCGGTGTTCCGTCCTCGCGGGCGGGGGTGGAGCGCTTCCTTGGCTTGGTGGAGTGGGGTGCTGGAGTGTGCTCCGTGTTTGTCGTGGCGGGTCAGCATGTCGTTTGTCACGGCGTTGTGCCGGTACCTGGTGACGAAGGCCAAGTGGGCGTGTAGATGGTGGACGACGTGGCGCCCGGTGCGTATGTCGGGATTCGGTTTCCATCGTGGTGGTATGGGCCTAAAGGGTAGGGTGGTCGGTGTGCAGCTTCGGTACAGCTTCCGCCTGTATCCGAGTGCTGGTCAGCGTTCGGCGCTGGCCAAGGCGTTCGGGTGTGCTCGGGTTGTCTTCAACGACGCGTTGCGTGTCCGCGAGTCCGCTCGTGTCGCCGGGTTGCCGTTCGTCACCTCGGGGGAGTTGTCGAAACATCTGACGGCCTTGAAGAAGACTCCTGAGCGGGCGTGGCTCGCGGAGGTGTCGTCGGTGGTCCTCCAGCAGTCTCTTCGGGACCTGGATGCCGCGTACAGGAACTTCTTCGACTCCTTGAAGGGCAAGCGCCCGCGAATGGGCGCACCCCGGTTCAAGTCCCGGAAGGACAACCGTCACACGATCCGGTTCACCGCCAACGCCGGATGGCGGATCACCGGCGGCGGGAAGCTGCGGCTTCCGAAGATCGGTGATGTGCGGGTCAAGTGGTCGCGCTGTCTGCCGTCGGTTCCGTCCACGGTCAGTGTGGTCAAGGATGCCGCGGGCCGGTACTTCGCCTCGTTCGTGGTCGAGACCAGCACGGACGAGACGCTCCCTGAGGTGACGCCGGTCGTCGGTATCGACCTCGGCCTCACGCACTTCGCGGTCCTGTCGGACGGCGCGAAGATCGACAGTCCCCGCTTTTTGCGGCGGGCCGAGAAGAAGCTGAAGAAGGCGCAGCGGGACCTGTCCCGCAAGGAAAAGGGCAGCAAGAACAGGAACAAGGCCAGGGTCCGTGTCGCACGGGCACACGCCCGCGTCGCTGATGCGCGCCGCGAGTTCCACCACCAGCTTTCCACGAAGATCATCCGCGAGAACCAAGCGGTGGCAGTGGAGGACCTGGCGGTCAGGGGACTTGCCCGCACTCGCATGGCGAAATCCGTGCACGACGCCGGATGGTCGGCGTTCCTCGCGATGCTGGAGTACAAGGCCGCCCGGCACGGGCGTACCTTCCTGCGCATCGGCCGCTTCGAGCCCACGTCCCAGGTGTGCTCCCAGTGCGGCGTGAAGGACGGCCCCAAACCCCTGCATGTGCGTGTGTGGGCGTGTGGCGCGTGCGGGGCGGTCCTGGACCGGGATATCAACGCGGCGGTCAACGTCGCCAAGGCTGCCGGACTGGCAGTGTCAGCCTGCGGAGCGCGGGTAAGACCGGGACTCGTCCCGGCACAGCGCGAAGAAACAGGAACCCACCCGAAGCCCCAGCCGGAGACCACCGGCAGGCAGGCGGGAATCTCCGCCCTCTAGGACGGAGAGGACGTCAACTCTGGGGTTCGCTGAAGGCAGGCAGGCCGGGCCGCGCGCGGACTCGAGGTCGACCCCGAGCTCGCCTACGTCGGCGGCCTCTTCCACGACCTCGGCCTCACCCCGGCGTACGCCACCAAGGACCAGCGCTTCGAGGTCGACGGCGCCGAGGCGGCCCGCCGCTTCCTGCTCGACCACGGCCGCAGCGAGCAGGAGGCCCGTGACGTCTGGCTGGCCATCGCACTGCACACGACCCCCGAGATCCCGCTCCGGCTGGCACCGGAGGTCGCCGTGGTGACCCTCGGCGTCGAGACCGACGTCCTCGGTCTCGACCTCACCGAGATCACCGAACAGCAGCGGGCCGAGGTCGTCGCCGCGCACCCGCGCCCCGACTTCAAGAACCGCATCCTGAAGGCCTTCTACGAGGGCATGGCCGAGCGTCCCGACACCACCTTCGGAACCATGAACGACGATGTTCTGGCCCACTTCGCCCCGTCGTTCAGCCGGAAGGACTTCGTCGAGATCATCCGGAACAACCCCTGGCCGGAGTGAGGCCGCGACGGGGCCGGGCCGTGGGGGGCCAGACCCCGAGGCGACCCGAACCCGCTGACGCCTGCGGCCGAGGCCGTCCGCACTCCCGGGGCACCCGCGCCGAGGAGACTCAGCCGCCGACTTTCGGCAGAGGTGCTTCCTCCGGCTTCCCGGGGCGGGTGCGCTCGGCCCACGCGGCCACCGGCGGGCCCGCCGCGCCCAGGCCGGCGAACAGACCGCCGAGGAGTAGCCAGCCAGGGATTCCAAGCGTGAGGACCGCACCGGTCAGGACGAGCGGGGCGAGGGCCTGGCCGGCGTTGAAGCCGATGCCGAGGAAGCCCTGGTACTGGCCCTGGGCATGGTCGGGGGCGAGACCGAAGCCGAGCGCGTAGCCGCCCGAGGACTCCCACACCTCTCCGAGGCTGTGGATGGTCACGGCGACGACGGTGAGAACCAGCGCGGCCCAGATGGGAACCTCGGCGCTCAGCGCCATCAACACGCAGCTGACCAGGAACAGGATCCCGGCGAGACGGAGCGCCTTGCCGCCCTGCCGCGTGGTTTCCACCCTGGAACCGAGCTTGTACTGCAGGAGCAGACAGACCCCGTTGTTGACCACGTAGACCACGACCACGATCCAACGCGGCGCGTCGGTCTGGGTGGTGAGCCAGAGCGGCAGGAGCAGGGAGACGGTCTGGTACTGCAGACTCATCACGCTCCAGAGCGCGACGAAGGTCATGTACGGCCGGTCGGTGAGGACGGCCCACTGATGGTGTTCCTTGGGCCGGGGCAGCGGCCGGTAGTTCGGGACGCCGATGAACGCGATCAGCCCGGCGAGGGCGAAGCTGGCGGCGTTGGCGAGGATCAGCGCGGTGTAGGCGGGGCGCGTGTCGATCTGGATGGCGAAGGCCGAGCCCAGGGTGCCCATGACGACGCCGAGATTGACGTACGTACGGAGCTTGGCCCGGAAGGCGGCCGGGCTCTCCCCACTGGCACGCGCGATGAGGCCGCCGCCCGCCGCGCCGCCCGCCGTGGCGGCCAGCCGGTCCACGGTGGCCACCAGGGTGAACGCGAGCCAGCTGTCGATCCAGATGAACGCCGTCATCGCGACGGCCTGCACGACGAGGGCGACCAGCCAGATCGTGCGCGGCCCGATCCGGTCCGCCAGATTCCCCGCCGGCAGGCCGGCCGCCAGCCCGATGAGGCCCGCGATCGTCAGCCCCAGCCCGACCTGCGTGGCGGGCAGGTGCACCACGAACGTGAAGTAGAGGATGGACGCGGTGTTGAAGAGGCCGTTGCCGATCCTGTTGATGAAATTGGCGGCGATCAGAGCGCGCTGCGCACCGGCGTCCGGATGGTTGGATACCTGCTGGCTGGACCCCCGTTTAGTCATATCGATCACATTAACAGGGGTGCTCTGTAGGGCTGTTGGGCCTGCTGCCTGGGCATATCGCGCACGCCCAGGGGTCGGTAGCATCGGCCGCAGGGTGTATCCGTGTACCGCACATGCTCCGAAAGGACATCCGCGATGAACGAGTCCCCGCGTTGGTTCAAATCCTCGTACAGCGGTACCACCAGTGAGTGCGTCGAAGTCGCCTCCCACCTCTCCACCGCCCACGTCCGGGACTCCAAGCGTCCCGACGGCCCCCACCTCGACTTCTCCGCCCCGGCGTTCGCCCGCTTCGTCACGTCCGTCAAGGACGGCCACGCGTAGCGGCGGAGGTACCGCAGATCCGGCCACGGTGGCCGGTCCCGTACCCTCGGCAGCCGGAGGCGAGAGGGAGAGGAGGGCCCGGTCGTGGCCCTGAGTCTGCGCAAGGTCGAGGAGCGCGCGCCCGCGCTGGTCAGTCTGTACAAGAAGGCGGGGGACTCGCTGCGCAGGCACGGGATCGAGGGGCAGCGGGCCGCCGTGTACCTCGTCCTCGACTACTCCGGTTCCATGCGCCCGTACTACGCCGACGGCACCGTGCAGTCCTTCGCCGACCGGGTGCTCGGGCTCTCCGCGCATCTCGACGACGACGGGCGGGTGCCGGTCGTGTTCTTCTCCACCGACATCGACGCCGAGACGGAGATCGCGCTCGACGACCACGAGGGGCGCATCGACCGCATCGTGGCCGGGCTCGGCCACATGGGCAAGACCAGCTACCACCTGGCCATGGACGCCGTCATCGACCACTACCTCGACAGCGGTACGGACGCGCCCGCGCTCGTCGTCTTCCAGACCGACGGCGGGCCGATCAGCAGGCCGGCCGCCGAACGGTACGTCTGCAAGGCGGCGCGGTTGCCGCTGTTCTGGCAGTTCGTGGGCTTCGGCGACCCCGACAGCCGGCAGTTCGAGTTCCTGCGCAAGCTGGACGAGCTGGCGGTGCCGGCGAAGCGGCCGGTCGACAACTGCGGCTTCTTCCACGCCGGGAAGGACCCGCGCCGGGTCGGGGACGCGGAGCTGTACGACCGGCTCGTCGCCGAGTTCCCCACCTGGCTCGCCGCCGCCCGCTCCCAGGGCATCGTCCGCTCCTGACCGCCCCGCGCCCGGGAGGAGCCGGTGTCAGTGCGGACATCTACGCTCGCGTCCATGAACGTGGATGATCTCGGCTGGCAGGCTATCGAGTACGACGACGGTCTCTCCACGCGCAGCGTGAACTTGCTGCTGGAGCACGGCCGCCTGGACCTGGTGGTCCGGGTGGCGGCGGAGCGCGGTGAGTGGCCCTGCGCCGAGGGCGCGGTACGGGAGCTGTGCCGGGCGGGGGAGTTCGGGCGGGCGCTGGACGTGATGGAGCCGTTCGTCGCGATCGGCTCGCGCGACGCCCTGTGGGCGAAGGCCGAGATCCTACTCCAGGCGGGACGGCCGGAGGAGGCCCTGGACCTGGTCCGCCCGGGCGAGGCCGGAAGCGCCTGGAAGGACCGCGATGACTTCGCCGGACTGCTGGTCAAGGCAGGACGCGTCGACGAGGCGATCGAGTCGCTCGTTCCGGGCCTCGAAGGAGGGGGGACCCTGTCCGTACTGGTGGAGATCACCGAGGGGCAGGACCGGGACGAGCGGGTGCTGGAGCTGATGGCCCCTCTCGCCGACAGCGTGCGCCAGGCCCGCGACGAGGGACAGTGCGGCCACCCCTTCTCGCACGTGTGGGAGCTGCGGGCCCGAGTGCTGGAGCGCGCCGGCCGAGCCGACGAGGCGATCCGGATCCTCGGCGAGGAGACAGTCGCGCATCGCTGCTCCACCCAGAAGGCCTTCACCGACTACGTCGGACTCCTGGCACGTCACGGGCGGCTCGACCAGTTGCGGCAACTGGCCACCGGGCAGAACGCTCACGACCTCCTGGACATCTACGCCGGCGCCCTGCGCGCCCACGGCCGGGCCGAAGACGCCGAGGCCGTGATGCGTGACGCGATCGCCGCCGACGACTGGGTCGGATACCGCGCCTGGCTTTCCTCGACGCTGCTCACCGACGGCCGGCTGGACGACGCGATCGCCGTGGCCGAACCCGGCTTCAGCTGGTACGACTGCTCCAACCTTCTGTACCCGCTCGTCGTGCGGCTCTTGCTCTTCGACCGCCCGGAGGACCTGCTCTACCTCCTGGATCACCCCAGCGTCGTGGCCCACCAGGATCACGCGGAGTTCCAGCAGTGGTGGCGGGCCTGGGCACTCGCCGGCCTGGGACGGGTCGACGAGTCGATCGCCGTGGCCGCGGCCGATCCGGAGCCCTGGTCCGACCCCCGTATCGTCAAGGCCGGCCTCCTGGCCCGGGCGGGCCGTCTCGACGACGCCGCCGGCGAACTCCGGGCGCTGGGCACCGTCGAGGCGCGCCGGGAGCTGTTCGAAGTCCTGGTCCGGCAGGGGCGGGCGGGCGAGGCGGTCGACGTCCACCCCACGGCGGCGGAACGGCGTGCCGCCCGGCCGGAACCCCGGCCCGTCCCGGCCGGCGAGAGCGGGTACGCGCTGGAGCCTCCGTTCTAGCGACCCGTGCGGTCGGCCCGAGGGAGGGCGTCACCTGGGCTGCTGCTCCGCCGAGTGGCCGGGGTCCCCGGGGGCGCCGAGAGCGACACCGTGCCTTCCGAATCGCTCAGCCCGCCACACTCATCTCGCCCGCCGCACTCACCACGCCCGCCGGCCCCCGTCACGCCGAGCCGGCGTCCCTCCCGCCGTGGGCCCGATATCTACTGGCCCGTCCGCCCGCTCTCGACGAGGATGGACGGAGAGCGCGGGAGCGCGGCGGTACCGGTACCGGCACGGGCGCGGGCCGCCGGTCGGGGTTCGGGGGACGGTGACGTCATGTCGTTACGCATTCACTTCACCGTGGAGGACCTCGCACGGACCCGCATCGCCGACGGACCCGCGCCCTGCATCGAACTGAGCACCGCCGCACGGCACTTGCAGGAACGCACGCACGCGGTACGGCTCGGGGCCTGGCGCCACCGCACCCTGACCGCGCTGCGGCCCGACGCGCGCCTGGTGTTCGCGCTCATGCCCAGCCGGGGGCGGATCACGGACTTCCTGAGCGGCGTGAACGCCGCGACGCCCGCCGAACTGCTGGAACAGATCCGTTCCACGCCCCGCGGCCGCCTCCGGGCCAGCCTGGAGGAGACCGCCCGGCACCAGCCCCTGCCCTCGTGGGCCCACCACCTGCCCGACGACCCCCTTCTGCTGCGGCGGTTGTGCGACAGCCTGGAGGCCGTGGCCGGCCACGCTCTCGTCCCGCACTGGCAGGAGGTCCAGGCCATGGCGGCGGCCGACGCCGCCGTGCGGTCCCGGCAGATGCTCAACGGCGGCGTCGAGACCCTGCTCGCGCGCATCAACCCGCGACGGGTCCGGTGGCAGGCGCCCGTCCTGGAGATCCTGATGGCCTCCGGCCTGGACGCCGATGTGCACTTGGCGGGGCAGGGGATGCGGCTCCAGCCGTCGGTGTTCGCCGTCGAGGCCCCGGTCGTCGACCTCGACGCCCTGCCGCAACCCGTGCTCACCTACCCGGTGGCCCGGCTCCAGGAAGGCGCGGCCACACCGCTGTTCGCGCGCCCGCCGGCCGGCGACCGTGCCCACGGCGGCCGGGCGGGAGCGCCCGCGGTCGACGTCGTCGGATCCATGCTGGGCCACACCCGGGCCGCCGTGCTCCACACCATCGCCCGCCACCCGGGCTGCTCGACCCAGCAGCTCGCCGTGCTCGTCGGCATCGCCAAGGCCAGCGCCAGCGAGCACGCCACGACCCTCCGCAACGCCGGCCTGATCGACACCCACCGGGACCGCCGTACGACCGCCCACGTCGCCACCCCCACGGGCATCGCCGTACTCAACGCGCCCTCCGGACGGCCCTGACGGCGGCTGTCCCGGGCGCCGCGACCGTCACGGCGGCCGCGCCACGAGCGGCGTCCGGTCGGCCGGAGCTCACTGACGCCCACGGGGGTGGTGTCACCTGAGCTGCGTAATCCCGACGGAGGATGTCGGGATTCCGGTGTCTCCTGGACCCATGGGAGACACCGGAACCAACTGGTCCGCCTTCGAGGCCGCCGACCCCGGACTCGCCGCCGTCGTGCGCGAGCGATTCGGCACGTACGTCCATCACGCGCTCGCCACCCTCCGGGCGGACGGTTCGCCCCGGCTCAGCGGCATCGAGGCCGACTTCCGGGGCGGGGAACTGTGGCTCGGGATGATGGCGAACTCGCTCAAGGCCCGTGACGTCCGCCGCGACCCGCGTTTCTCGCTGCTCGCGAACCCGGGGGAGGGGACCGACATGGGCGGCGGCGACGTCCGGGTGTCCGGGCGGGCGGTCGAGATCGTCGACGCGGAGAAGGTCGTCTGGTACGTGGGGGAGTCCGGGGCGCCGGTGCCGCTGCACCTCTTCCGGGCCGAGCTGACCGAGGTGGTGCGCACCCGCGTCGAGGGCGAGGAGATCGTCTTCCAGGTCTGGACCCCTGGCCACCGCACCCGGGTCCTGCGGCGCGGTAACGACGACAGCCCGCCGCGGGAGGACGGTGTGGAGGGGAGCGCGGACGGCTCGTAGGGCTCAAAGAGGGCGTGCGCGGAGCCCGTACTACGGAATGACCGTCAGTTCATTGACGGAGATGCCGCCCGAAAGGACGATTCGACGCTTCATCCGACATGAATCCCGGAATCGGCAACCAGGATCCCCTCGGCGTCGCACTCCCGAGGCGCTCCCGTGCCGAAGCGAATCCGAGGATCCATGAAGCTTGCCCGCGTCCTGTCGATGGCGGCCTCGGCCGCCGTGCTCAGCACCCTCGCCGTGGCCGGCCAGACGGCGCCGGCCTCCGCCGCGTCGTTCGTGGTCAGCGAGGCGCAGTTCAACCAGATGTTCCCGGGCCGGAACTCCTTCTACACGTACCAGGGGCTGCTCAACGCCCTGAACGCGTACCCCAAGTTCGCCAACAGCGGCGACACCGCGACCAGGAAGCGCGAGGCGGCTGCCTTCCTCGCCAACGTCAGCCACGAGACGGGCGGACTGAAGTACGTCGTCGAGCAGAACACCGCCAACTACCCGCACTACTGCGACAGTTCGCAGTCGTACGGCTGCCCGGCCGGTCAGGCCGCGTATTACGGGCGCGGGCCGCTCCAGCTGAGCTGGAACTACAACTACAAGGCCGCGGGCGATGCCCTCGGCATCGACTTGCTGCACGACCCGTACAAGGTGGAGAAGGACGCGGCGGTCTCCTGGAAGACCGGGCTCTGGTTCTGGAACACCCAGAGCGGGGCCGGGCGGATGACCCCGCACGACGCCATGGCCGGCAACCGGGGCTTCGGCGAGACCATCCGCAGCATCAACGGCGCGCTGGAGTGCGACGGGAAGAACCCGGACCAGCGCGACTCCCGGATCAACCTCTACAAGAAGTTCGTCGGCGTCCTGGGCACGGACGCGGGCGGCAACCTGTCCTGCTGAGCGCGCCGTCGGACTTCGGGGGGTGGGAACGCCGGCCGGTCCGCCGGCGCCCCACCCCCCTCCTTCGTAGGGGCGCCCGTACGGGTCAGGCGGGGTCGGGGTAGGTGTACTCGTCGGCGGGGCCCGACGGCGAGGAGTAGCCGTTCGACAGGACGGTGACATCGACGGTCGACGGCTTGCCGGTGCCGGTGACCCCGGACGGCGAGGCCACGGTGATCGTGCCCGGCGGGGTGACCTGGGGGCCGGGGGCCTCCACCGCGGCGAAGAAGACCTTCGCGTCGGCGGTGAAGTTGACGCCGGTGACGGTGACCCGGGTACCGCTCCTTCCGTGGTCCGGACTGATGCCCGTGACCCGGACCGGCTCGGGCCCGCCGTACGCGAACTGGGCGGTGGGCACGGCGGGGGACGTGCCGAGGCAGGTGGTGACGCGTACGTCGGTCACGCCGATGCCCAGCGGAGCGTTGACGTGGATCGTGCTGTCGTCCTCGACGATGATGACGCCGTCCGTGCACGCGAACGGTCCAAAGTCGACCGCGACGCCCCCGCTGAATCCGGTTCCGGTGAGGGTGACCCGGGTGCCGGCCTGCCCGGTCTCGGGGCTGATGCCGGTGACCACGGGGCCCGCCAGGAGGGAGGGGGCGGCGAGCAGGCGGAGATAGACGTCGTTGGAGTGCTGGTAGGCCGCCTGGGCCATGAAGTCCTGGAGGGACTTCCGCATCACGGCCGTGTTCCTGGTCTGGTAGTCCGGGTTCAGCGGGACGGCGGGTCCGGGCTGGGCGTACGTGTTCGGGCCGGGAAGCCCCGCGACCGCCGAGAGGACGGCCTTGGTGTCGACGTCCGCCACCGGGCCGCCGTGCGGATACCAGCCCTTCGCCGTGTCGATGCTCGTCCAGGCCAGGGGCACCAGGTCGTAGCAGTTGACGTAGCGCTCGTTGACGACCCACGACAGGTCCTTCGTGACGTGCCGCGCGAAGTCCGGGCCGCCCGCCGTGGGGGCGGCGAAGGTGAAGAGGCCGAAGGAGGGGGTCGCGCCACCGGGCCAGGAGAGCGTCTGGAGGTACGCGGCGACCATGGTGGCCAGGCAGCCGCCGAGGCTGTGGCCGATCACCAGGACCGTCGGATTCGGCGGCGCCGCGGCGAGCGCGGCGGCGAGGGCCCGCGGCAGCGTGACGCCCTGCGCGCTCATGGACATGATCTGGGTGAACGCCTCCATCGCGCCCTTGGAGACGCAGGGCGGCGGGTTCGGCGGCGTACTGACGGCGGTGAACGGGACGACCGTACCGACGTCGAGGTCTTCGAGCAGGTCGGTCACGCTGCTGGAGACGGTGCCGCGGAGCACCACGGCGAACTGGTTGAAGCGGTCGTTGGTCTTGGCCAGATACGCCATGTTGGCGTTGTCCTCGCTCAGTGCCGCCCACGCCAGGGTCCAGCCGCCCTGGGTGGCGAGGAGGGGGACGGTGAGCTGCTGCGTGATGCCGAGGATCATCCGGGCGTACTGCTCGGCGGCCGACTCGCCCGACGGGCGGGGCGTGGCGGCGGTCGCCGCGATGGCCGCGAGGGTCATCGCCACCTGTGGCGTCGCCGGTGGGCTCTGCTGGGCCGACATGCTGCACTCCCTCGCCTCGCGCCCGGCCCGACGGGGCGGGTCGTGCGCAATCTAGTGCCGCATCAGGCAACGTTTGCCCTGGTGACGACTTCGCGTAGGCGTTGGTCGGTGGCGTGCTTGTTCCGCCAGATGAGGTAGCGGCGGAT